>JAYVQF010000176.1:0-7061 GCA_043777195.1 Thermoanaerobaculia bacterium | reverse complement strand
GGGTTCAGATCAAATGAATAATGGCCGGACGAATTTTCGTCAAAGGACAGCGTGCCGGCATCCGTCGGCAACGCGATGACCAGCAACCGTTCGCTGTTCCTGGAATCGCGGATGATCACCCGGCCGGTCAGCTGCTTTTGTTCCTTGTCCGCGAACTCCGCTTCGGCGAACAGCCCCGCGTCGAGGCGGAGGTGGCTGTGCAGGCCGTTCGCGGGCAGATGAAAGCGCAGCGAAGCGCCCCCGCCGATCCGGCGCGCCAGGGCGCCGAGGCCCGGCTCGCTGTCACCAGTGTCCCGGTGCAGCGGGCTGCCGTCCGGGTTGGTGGTCGTTTCTGCCGGCAGTTCAACCAGCGCCATCGGGGCGACATCCAGGCTCCATTCGACGCGCCGTCCGTCTACGAGTGTCCAGACCAGCGGCGCTTCGCCCAGTTTCCCCGGCAGTTGCAGTTGTGCCGCCGGCCCCTGGTGAATGGTGGTGGCAAAGCGATGATTGCCGGGGTTCGCGGCGTCGGGCCCCAGATCCCAGGTCGTATAGCTGTTGCCGGAGCGCTCGGGAACTTGGCGGGCGTCAGGTCCTAATGCCGCAGGCCGGACATCCGCCCCCCGGACAAACGACGAGGCGAACCCGCCGAAAACCAGCGTCACGAGGGACAGACAAATAGCCGGGAATCGAGAAGCATTCATCCCGTGATTTTAAGCTAAAACCACCGCCTCCGCGTGTGATGACAATCACATCACACGCGTGATTCAAAGCACTCCCCTCATCGCTTTTTTTACTCCACCGTCCAGAAATAGCTGTCGTTGGCGGCGGCATGGGAAATCATCGCGCCGCTGTTGGCGAAACAGCCGCCGGTTCCGCCATTGTAATTTTCCAGATAGAGATTGAATTGCGCGGATTGCGCGCGGTAAACCCGCGCCGGGTAAGTCGCGTCGCAGCCAGGGCAGTTCCATTTCAGCGCGATATCCCCGGCGAGGATCGGCGCGCAGCCGGATATCGTTTTCTTGTCAACGCTGAGCGTATTCACCACCCGCCCGCTCGGCACCGCGTAACCGCTGAACGAAAACGCCGGCGTCGGCGACAGCGGCAGGTAGCCCGTCCGCGTGTCCGGATTGCGCACCCGCGTCAGGCTGGCCCCGGGCGAATGCGCCGGCGAATTGCACACGATGGTCTGCGGCGAGAGCGCCAGGTTCACCACGCACCCCGTCGCCGGCACTCCGTCGAATTCCACGGTCAGGCCATTCTGGAAATTGCCGCCGCAGATCTTGAAGGATTGGTTGCCGTCCATGAACAGGGATGCCGGCGCGGTGCCGCAGATGCAGGCCGCGCCCACGCACCACGAGGCCGCCGTCGCGTTGAAGGGCGGCGCATTCACCGTGATGGTGCGGGTGTACATGCCGCCGCCGTAGGAGCCCGAGTAATACTGCACCGGGCAGCCGCCGCAGCTGGTCTTCACCAGCGAGCTGATGGACAAACTGCTCGGGTCAAAGCCCTGGTTGACCTGCGTCCAGTGTTCGCCGGCATCGCCCGACAGGTAAACGCCGCCATTGGTCGAGCCGTTCACGCCCACCAGCACATCGGTGTTGCCGAAAGAAGTCGTCGCCGCCAGTACTGACGAGACATTCTTTGAAGTGCCTTCCAGCCCCGAGCCCGTGCCCGACACATTCCGCCAGGTCACCCCGCCGTCGCGCGAGAGGAATACGCCCTTCTTGGGATCGCTGGTGGCGAGGCCGTTGTTGTTGCCGATGATCAATTCGCGGCCCGTGGTGTTGGCGTTGATTCCCAGCCCCTGCACCACGCTCCAGCCGGTTGTCGAAGGCAGCGTGTAATCATTTGAACCCGGCGCCGCCAACCAGGTGCCGCCGCCATTGAGTGAATAAAAGGCGCCGGCGTTCGCGGACGCGCTCCACAACGACGCCTGGTTGCCGGTCTGCACGAGGGAAACGCCCGGACCCTTTGCCGCCGGCGCGGAAGGCATCAGGGAGGTCGGCCCGGTCAGCCCGCTGTAGGAAATCGAAGCGCCGTCGGTCACCGCGCCGCCCATCGCCGTCCAGCTTGCGCCGGTGTTCGTGGTCATCCACGAAGCCCGGTCGGCGCAGGCCGCATAGAGCGTCGCGCCCTGCAATTCGAAATGCTGCGTGTCGCACAGCGCCACCAATCCCCAGCTCGCGCCGAGATTCGTGCTGCGGTAAATTCCCTTCGGGCCGGCAACCGGCGAGACGCCGGCCAGCAGCACCGTGGGATTGCCCAGCGCGATCAGCGCGTTTACGGGACCCGCCGGCAGGCCCGCATTGATCGGCGCTGTGGTGATGCCGTCGTCATCCGATTTCACAATGCCCAAGTCCAGCGAACCGATATAAAGCCGGCCGGAAGTGTTGGGATCCTGCGCCACGGCGGAGATCTGGTTGCTGAAAGGGTTGGTGCCGGTGGAGAGCGCGAAGGTCGCGCCGCCGTCGGTGCTGAGGTAAAGCCCGGCGTCCGTGCCGACCATCAGCGTCTGATCGCCGCCGTAGGCGGGAGACAGCGCGAATTGATTGACGGAGTCGAACGCGGCGGGATTTCCCGCGGGCGCTACCTGGACGCTGGAGACGCCGCCGCCGGTGAATTTGTAAAGGCCGTTGGCGGTCGCGCCGGTGTAATCCTGGTGGTAGCTGAAGAAAGTGCCATCGGCGCCGTAATTCGGCGAGACCCGCAGCTTGCCGCCGCAGGCATAGGCTGACAGACTGGTGAACGAGGCGCCCGCGTCTGTGGTTTTTTTGCAGTTCCAGAAGAAAGTGTGCGACGCCGTGCCGTTGGTTCCGCTGGCCCGGTTATAAACCGCCGGGAAGGCGGGCGCGTCAGGTCCCGCGGTGGCGGCGGCGAGCGTGCCGAAAGCGACGCCGCCATTCACTGAAATACGCGCCAGCGCTGTCGGGTAGGCGTTGTCATCGAGATAGACGGTTTGATCGGTCGCGAATCCCGGCGAGACGCCGAAGCGGCCGGGGGTGGCCAGCGTCGCCCCAGCCTGCGCCGCGTAGGTCGAGCCGCCATTGGTGGATTTCTGAAATTCAAATTTGCTGCTGAAGGTGTTGTAGATCCCGGAGAGGAACAGGGTTTGATCGGTCGCGAAATTCGGGGAGATTTTCAAATCATCCGGATCAAATGCGGTGCCGTTCACCGTGCCAAACGGCGCAAAGGTGAGCCCGCCGTCAAGGGAACGCAGCTGCGCCGGATTGTTGCCGGTGTAGGCCGAGGCGTAAACGGTGGCGTCAACGGCAAAATTCGGGGAGACCGCCAGCGCATACACAGAGGTATTAGCCGGAATCGTCGCGCCCTTCCAGACCTGCCCGCCGTTGGTGGAGTAATAAATGCCGCTGTCGGTTGCGGTGAAGAGTTTGCCCGAGCCGCCGGAATAATTGGGCGCGAAAGCTACGCTCTTGATGGATTGCAGATAGAGGCCGGAGTCGGAGGGGCCCCAGCTCTTGCCGGCATCCTGCGAGCGGAACAGCCCAGCGCTGGCGCCCCCGAATCCGAAGACGGTCTGGTCGGCGACAAAATCCGTGGAGAGGGCGAAATAGCCGCTGAATTTCGCGGGCGGCATGCCGCCGGTGCCGGTCGGGGCGAAAGTCACACCGTTGTCATTCGATACCTGGAAGCTGGCGCCCGAACCGGTGCCGGGATCGCAGCCCGTATAGATGCGCGGGTTGGTGCTGACATCGTAATTGGGCGGGAAGGCGGCGATCAGGGTGCCGTATTGAAATGATTGCTGGTTGAAAGAAGCGCCGCCATCCGATGAGAACAGCAGCAGGTTGCCCGGACCGATGGTGTTTTTGTCCATCACCATCAGTACATGATCCGTGGCGTAATTCGGCGAGAGGATCGGGTTGGAGCGGGCGCCGCTCATGCCGTTGAAGGTCCGCATCTGCTGCCAATGAACGCCGGCGTCCTCCGAGCGGTAGAGCCCGAAAAGGGTCAAATCATTGGGGTCGCCGCTGCTGAAGGCGAAGAAGGTTTGATCGGCCGCGAAGGTGGGCGACTGGATGAGATGCTCGAAATCCTGCGAGCCGGTCCGCACCCAGTTGGTGAGGCCGCCGGTGGTTTTGTACATCACCGACAGCCCGAGGCCGGCGTTGATCGCGCCGCAATAGCCGGTGCCCGCATCCGCCGGGGCGAAATAAAATTCGGTGTGGCAGGTGAACCCCAGCCGCGCCCAGGAGACATCGAGGTTGGTGCTGCGCCACAAACCCGACTGGCTGGCCGAGACCACCAGCGTGTGCACCGCACCGGCCGGCCGGCCGTCGAAACCCGGCGCAAAGGCGACATTGTAAAAGCGGTCAGTCTGGTATTGCCCCTTGAGCGGATCGTATATGCGCTGGGCATGGAGGTTCATGGGCCGCCAGAAAAAACCGCCGTCTTGGGAAATGTAAAGCGAACCCCCCGCGTCGGCCACCACCGTGGCGTCCGCGGCGTAATTTGGGGAGAAATAGATCTGGCGGATGTTGCCGCCCGAGAGGCCGCGGCGGATCCAGTAATTCGGCACCAGCGCGATTCTGATGGTGATGAGATATTGCTTCCAAACAATCGTGCTGCCGGGCACGGAGTAGGAAATCCAGACGCTCTGGTTCGTCGTCAGTACCGAAGGCACGCCTGACAGATAGCCGCCGAGCGCATCGTTGGTCAGCGTCAGCCCGGCGGGCAGCGGGGAAGAAACCCACACCGCCCAGGTTCCCGGCGTGCCGGCGTTGCTGCCGCCCATCGCCTGAAAGCGCAGCACGCCGTAATCCACGCCCACATAGCCGTCGGGCAGCGCGGGGGTGAGGATCACCGGCGTCATGTAAATCGTCAGCGGAAGCACTTTGCTGGCGAGCTGGACGTAGCCGTCGGTCACGCGGACGGTGACGCTGTAGGTTTGGTTGACGGTGCCGGCGGTGACCGTGCCGGAGATCTGCCCGGCGGCGCTGCACGACAGGCCGGGAGGCAGGTTGCTGCAACTCCAGCCGTAGGCGGGCGCGCCGCCCAGCGGCGTCAAGGTGGCGCCATAGGGCGCGTTGTTGTTGTCATAGGGCGGTAGGAAGTTGGTGGCGACGCCCAGCGGCACGCGCACCTCGAAAGTTTCCGCGCGGGTGCGCGCCAGCCCGGCGCCGTCAATTACTTGCACCGTGACATCGTAGAGCCCGGCCGTCGTCGGCGTGCCCGCCACTGCACCGGCAGTGTTCATGGACAAGCCGGGCGGCAGCACCCCGGAAATAATGGACCAAGTGCGGGTCGCGCCGTAGCCGCCGGTCGAAGTGTGGGCATAGGAGTAGGCGACGGCCACCTCGCCAATCGGCGGCGGGTTGGCGCTGGTGATGACCGCCGGCGCGATAGTGCTCAGATAAGCGTGCGCGGCGTAGAGAGGGAAATTGGCGGCAAAGGCGGTGGTCGGCGTCGTGCCGACTTCATAGGTGGCGCCGCCGACCGTGCCGAAGGTGATCCGTTCGTTGTCGTTGTAAAGTTCGGCGTCATACCAATTGCCGTTGAGATAGAGCATCGCGGCATAGGTGCCGGGATCGAGCACCAGCGGCGGCGAGATGAGACCGGAGCTGACGACCGTCATGCCAACCTCGCTTACCGTCACCGGCACGCTCTTGAAGATTGAAGCTGCGCCCTGCTTCTTGATCACCAACTGGCCCGAGAGCGGGCCATTGACCACCGAAGCCTGAATGGCGAAATTCTCCAGCCCCACCTGCTGCGTGACCGTGAAGACATCGCCGGCGCCGAAGCCGGTGGCGGAATAACTGTAATAGCCGTTGGCGGATCGGGTCGCGCCGATTTCATCCTGCTGGCGCAACGCGCCGCGTGCGTTGGGGCCGATGGAGGCTTGCGAACTGGTCGTGCCCCAGCCGGTGTACCCACTGCGCAGCACCCATCCGTCGTCGGACTGGCTGACGAGATCGCTGTCGCGCATCAAATCCTGATTGCTTGCGGAGAACGGGATGAACGGCCCGCTCCAGCTCAGTTCCGGTGGCAAGTGCACGGCCGGCGTCGGACCCTGATGGTGTATGCCGCCGAAGACGATATAGTCGCGCCCCTGTCCCGCTTTGTCGTTCAGGGCGATTTCCCCGCCCAGCACCGGCGCGTTCGACCAACCGATGCTTGGCACGGAAGCCATGTTCTGGTGCCAGTTGTCCGCGGCATGGTAGGGCGAACCTGAATAGAAGGTGGTGCTGGTGCCGTTCGCGAGCCACACCACATCGCCCGTCGCAAGCGGCGTGAAGGGGAAGGTGTAGGTGCCGTCGTGGTAGCCGTAGTCTTGCTGCACTCCGCCGCTGGAGGCTGACCAGATGTCGAGCGTCCACCCCTGCAGGTTGATGGGCGGGCCGTAATTGACTACGGAAATCCAGTTGTAACCGGGCCAGACATAGAAATGATTGATGATGACATCGCTCTTGCGGCGGGTGCCGCTCATGCCCGGCTGCAGCGCCTGGCCGGCGATGCTACCGGCGAAATTATTCACCCAGTCGCCCGGGCCGTCGGTGTCGCTGTCGCCGGTGCGGATGAAAGTCCCGCCGAAGGTGCCGGTGCTGGCGGTGCAGCCGCCATTCCAGCCGGCGCCCGCGGGAGGCGCGGGTGAACTGGTGCCCCAACAGACATAATCCGCCGAACCCCCGCCCCCCGCCGCGTTGCGCAGCAGCGAGAGCTTCACATAATAAGGCACCGCGCCGGCCTGCGCCCACAGGAAGACCCCGCCGCCGGTGTAAATCGTATCGGCGACCACCGGGCCGGTGCTGTCAATGACATTCAGTCCCTTGTGGCGCTTGAGAGTCGTGGCGGCCGGAAAGGTGTAGGTCTGCACGGTGCCCACCCAGTTGACCGACTGCACCTGCCAGCCTGAAATGTCCTTGTCTTCGCCGTAATTGTATAGCCAGAACCCACTGTAACCCGCGCCCGGATTGACCTGACTGAAGACGATCTGGTTGGGGGTGTAGTCGCTGTAATAAACGAACAGTGTCGAGGTGTTCGTGGTGAACAAGTCGTAATTGCCCGCTGTCGCCGAAGTCCCCCACAATCCGACCGCGAACTGGTTGGGAGAGCGCAGCCGGTTG
>JAYVQF010000175.1:0-1847 GCA_043777195.1 Thermoanaerobaculia bacterium | reverse complement strand
CGTGCTCGATGACCACGAGCGGCCGCCCGGCGCGGGCGAATTCCGCGAGAATGTGAACGCCGGTTTCGCCCACGCCGCAAAGAATCGCGTGGCCGGAGAGGGAGGCTGCCCGTTTTTCCATTTTTCGCTCCTTGAAATAATTGGCAAGGTCCCCCTCGACGATGGCCCCGGTGAGCATGGAAACCGACCAGGTGGCGATGCCGATGCCGCCGAAGGCCAGCACCGCTGTGAAAGCCAGCAATCCCGGCGAGCGGTGGACTTGCAGCAGATCCTCATACCCGATGGTGGTCACGGTGACCAGCGAGGCGTAAAAATAGTCGGTCATCGGCCGGTCCCCGCCGGTGAGCAGCCAGTAGCCCAGGCTGCCCAGGCAGATAAGGCCCGCCAGTAGCGCCGCCGGCCGCCATAAGGGCGTAAAGGGATTTGCCCGCCGGCGGGACGAACCGCTCAACCGCGGCTCCCCGCAAGCACCCGGCCGCGGTCGAGCAGTTTTTGTATGGCGAGACCGTCCGCGAAACTCGCGAGATCCACGCCCGCCCAATCGCCGGATTCGTCCGCGTGCTTGAGCGCGCGCGCCAGCGCGAGCGACCCGAGTGTATAGCCGTTCACCGGCATGCCGGGCGGCAATGATTCGATCGGCCCGGAAATTTCCGCTTCGGCGGCGCCTTCAGGTTGCCCGAACAGCCGACCGTCGCCGTCGAGGCGATAGACCGCTTTGCGTCCGCGCACCACCAGACGATCTTGCGGGATTCCGGGCGCGGCCAGGTTGATGTGCATGATGAATGGAATTTGGTTTCCCGCGCGTCCCCAGGCGGAGGCGTAATCATCGGCGGTGACGATTTTTTCCTGCGCGCCATCACGGCGTGACTTGTTAACGGCGGCCAGATCGCAGCCGCGCAAATCCACATCGCCGATCAGCCAGCGCAGCGTGTCAAGCCAATGCGAGCCCAGCGCGTTCCACGCCCCGCCGCCGAGTGAAGCATCCGACCACCAGGACCACGGCCCTTCGGGACTGAGCCGACCGCCGCGCAGGTCATGAATCTCAACCGCGGTGATCTCCCCCGCCTCGCCCGCGCGGATGAGTTCACGCAATTTTCGCCGTGCGGGCAGCAGCCGCAATTCGTGATCCACAAACGCTTTGCAGGCGGGATGCGTCATCTTCGCCACCCGCTTCGCAACCCTCTCCGCAACAGAGGCTGCCGCCGCCATTTCCGTCGCCTCGGTCTCATTCAGCGCGAATGGTTTTTCGCA
The DNA here is from genome assembly GCA_043777195.1 of Thermoanaerobaculia bacterium. Lineage (GTDB taxonomy): Bacteria > Acidobacteriota > UBA4820 > JAYVQF01 > JAYVQF01 > JAYVQF01. Next base: position 596 of record JAYVQF010000175.1, on the reverse strand, counting down.
GATGACATGCCGTCCCGCCTCAAGCGCAGCCAGCACCATTTCGCGATGCTGGAAAACCGGAGTGGTCACGAAAACGAGATCAGACGCGGCGATCACCGCGCGCCAGTCATCCCGCGCCTCCGCGCCATTCGCTGCCGCCGCAGCGCGCGCCTTTTCAGGCGAGCGGCCCCACAGCAGCAGTTCAGAGAACCCCGCCACGCGCAGCAGCGGGAGCTGCACCCGCGCGCCCCAGCCCGCACCGAGAATGCCAATTTTCATAGGGGGAGTTTAGAGCCTGTCCCGACGGCGCGCAGCCCCGGCGGATTGCCGGACGCCGGGGCCTGTTCGCGCTATTCCACCGACCAGAAATAACTGCGCGGCGCGGCCATCGCGCCGGTATTGGTGAAGCTGCCGCCAACGCCGCCATTGTAGGATTCCAGATAGAGCAAAAAGGCGCTATCCTGGCTGCGAAAGATGCGGGCCGGGGCGGGCGCGGTGCAGGAGCCGCACGACCAGGTGAGCAGTGCATCGGCACCACTGACCGCCACCCTTAAAGAATTGCCGCCGCGCGGCGTACCGCCCGAGAAGACGAATGCCGTCGCGGGCAATCTGCCGGT
>JAYVQF010000174.1:0-1861 GCA_043777195.1 Thermoanaerobaculia bacterium | reverse complement strand
TAACGGTTTCCGGTCGAGCCGAAACCGCCGGCGCCCCGCCCGGTTTCTTCCAAGGCCGCAACTTCCACCAGAACCACCGCAGGCAGCCGCTGGATCACCAGCTGCGCGATGCGCTCGCCGCTCTGAATCACCACCTCAACGCTTCCGAGATTGGCAAGAATCACCTTCACCTCGCCGCGATAATCGCTGTCAATGGTGCCCGGGGTATTAAGACAGGTCAATCCGTGCTTGAGCGCCAGCCCGCTGCGCGGCCGCACTTGCCCTTCGAAACCCGGCGGCAGCGCCATCATCCAGCCAGTCGCCACCGCCGCGCGCGCGCCTGGCGCCAGCGTCAACGGCGCATCGAGGTCGGCGCATAAGTCAAATCCCGCGGCTTCTTCACTCTGCCGTGCCGGCATTTTCGGCGAGCGCCCCGCCATCTTCGCGAAGCGCACCGTGGTTTTTTTATCAGCATTCATGGCGCGGAATTATGAACGGCGCGGGAGCGTCAAGTCGCAACATGGATTCCTTTCCGCCGGGAGTTCAAATCCCGCGCGCCGCATGCGAGAGCCTGCGGAATCTTCGCCTGCGCCGAGTCAGCGATGCCGCCACACCGCATGTATAATCCCGCTCCCAAGCCGAATTCCCCCGCTCGGCATCCACTGATTCGGCACGCAGTGGCTTCGGTTCCTCGGTAGCTCAGCTGGTTAGAGCGGGTGACTGTTAATCACTAGGTCGGGGGTTCAAATCCCTCCCGGGGAGCCACCTTTTCTTCATAGGTAAAAACCGGATTTTCTGCGAATTGCGGCGAGATTGAATTTTTCGCCGCGTCGCCCTGGGGGAACCAGAGGATTCCGCTACGCAAGCAGACAACTACTGCTAAACTGATTTTCCATCGAGTAGGAGTCAGCGCCATGTCACCTCATGAACAGGCATACAGCAACGGTCAGGAATCCTCCACCGGATCGCCAGGGAACATAAGGGTCAGACGCCTAAAGAGAGACTGCCAAAGTGATTAAATTCACGCCTAAAACCGCGCTATTCTCAACGACCGCACTTGTAGGTCTGAGCACGGTACTTCTCCCTTCGGTCACGGGCTACGGCACCGTCCTTTGTCAGATTGTTGTTTTAAATGCATGGAGTATCGTGGCAAGAATTACTTCTGGAAAATTTGCCGATCAACATCATGCGCCGGTTTGGGTTGTTGCCTTTTTCCTAAATCTAACTTTATATTTGGTTCCTGCAACGGGTATATGGATCGGCCTTCGCAAGGATAAATCATTGCTGTGCATGATTTCAATTTCAGGTTGGTGCCTTTTCTATTTGTCTTGCTTGTTTGTTCTATTTCCTGCCACTGACGGCCCATAATACTCCCGAGACCTCAATTTTGCTCTCACGTTGGTGTGTTGGATAATTCAAGTATGACAAAACCCGGACGCCCTAAGCGAGCGGATGTCAACTGGCGAGCGGTAGAACAGGCATACCGCCACAGCCCGGAATCCGTCCGGGGGATTGCGCGGACGCACGGCTTGAGCGAGGGGGCGGTGACCTGCCCCCCGTTATTGAGCCAGTCAAAATGTTAGTCTCCGGTGGGCTTCGGGGTTGATGGAATTTGCGGGGAGCGTCATTGTGCCATGGCCGGCGCTGCATGCGGCGCGCAGGCGGCGTCACCCGAAGGGGCGAAGCGAAGCGGAGCAGCCAAAGGCTTGACGCGGCCTGACCTGCCCCCCGCCACATCCGCTTTTCCTCCCGCAAAGCGCAGAGGGCCACTGCGTTTGTCCGCTAAGGCATATCCCCTTGACTCAAGTTGCCACTATCGGTAGTATTTTGGCGTGCTTGATGGCGAATATCCGCGCACTCTGTCAGAGTTTGACCGCTGGTT
>JAYVQF010000173.1:0-1864 GCA_043777195.1 Thermoanaerobaculia bacterium | reverse complement strand
GCCGCCGCAGGCATGCTGGTAAAAATCGTCGCACGGCTTGACGCTCTCGTCGAAGTTGGCGGGCTCGAACGAACGCGGGGCGTCGCCAGCCCTCAGCGGAAAGAACGAGCCGGCGGCACACAGCAGGGCGGCATAACGAAGGACGGACGGCGTCATGAAAAACCTCGGATGGATGGGGATGAAGGCCCCGTTCGCGGAGTGAGAGGCGGGGCGATTTAAATTGAGAATGAATTAAGAATTACGAATTACGAATCGCTGTCGTTGGCTTTTTTTCGATATGGGGTGCCGGCGCCGGGCTGCTTCCCATTCGCAAGTCGTAATCAATAATTCATAATTTTATTTCAGCCCTGCGGCCGGCCGTTCACATAATGCAGCTGATTGCGCACCGGTAAATGCAAAATTTCCAGCGCCACCGGCGCGGTACCCCCCGCGAGCACGCCGAGTCGTTCGGCGGCGCCATGCGAAAGATCGATGATCCGCCGCGCGGTATCGGCGTAGGGGCCGCGGTCGGTGATCTTGACCACCACGATCGCGGTGGAGCCATCGTCCCTGATCCGCCGCACCGCAACCACCGAACCCAGCGGCAGCGTGCGGTGCGCGGCGGTCATGGCTTCCTGGTCAAAACGGGTGCCGTCGGCGGCGGTATGGCCATGAAAGCCGGGGCCGTACCACGAGGCCAGGCCCTGTTCCGGCGCCGGGATTTCCGCTTGGACTTGCAGGGCACCCGCAGGAAGAACCGCAAAATCGCCCCGCGCGGGCGCCGGCAATTGCAGCAGGCTGACACGGGCAAAGCCATCGCGATTGAAGCTTGCACCGCACAGAACCATCGCGGCGACCAGGCCAGCTGCCATCAGGCGCCGCTGGGGGTGGGATGCCGCCGCGCGCTCGCGCGACTGAATCCGGGCCCGCGCTGCGCGGGCCGCGTCCGCGCATTCGGGCCGCGTTTTTTCCAGCGCGCCGATCCAGCGCTGCGCCACCGCTTCCGAACCTGCCGGCGCCTGAAGCGCCAGCCATAACGGCAGCGAGGCATCATCGGCATCGGATTCACACGCCCACGCAGGGCCGCTCGCCCGCTGCGCACGCGCGCAAAGCAGGGCGAAGACCGGATTGGGGGCCGGTTTGGGGGAGAGAGAAATGAAGAATCGCATGATCTGATAAGCCATCTGTCTGGAGAGGAATAGCTTATGCCAATATCGCTTTCAGGTCAAGAGAAAGTAATTAAATTGTTACTTTAAGATTATTCTTGAGCTTGTACTCTATGAGGTTTGAAAAATAATGAGCACATGTCAGCAGGCGTCCAGAGACGCACGGTTGCTACAAAAAATCTTCCGGCATGGCCTCTGTGATCGGGGTCGCCCGGAGCGAACAACGCTACGCTCCCCTGTGCGGGATGACCGTATTTCAAATCCCTTCAAACCGCTGGATCGCCTCACGAATGTTTTTCGGGATGGACGCCTTTTTCTGTTTGGCGTAGTCATACATGACGAGGACGGTGCCCGCGTCGGCGATCTTGCGGCCGTGATCCCGTTCGCGAATCTGATAGCGCATGGTGAAGGAGGAATCCCCCAGCTTCTCGGTGCGGATGCCCACCATCAGGGTTTCGCCGCAATAAGCGGGGGAGCGGTAGTCCACCTCGGCGCGCGCCAGGATGAACCCCACATCCTTGTAGTCCTTCGTGCCAAACAGGAATTTCCAATAATGCGCCCGCGCCACTTCGAGGAAAGTGAGATGCACCGCATTGTTCATGTGGCCCATGGCGTCCGTATCGCGGAAGCGGACTTCCACCGGCACCGAGAGCTTGAACCCCGGCACGGCGATGATCATCTCACCTTGCGTTTCGGCGTCATCCTTGAAGGCTTTGATG
>JAYVQF010000172.1:0-7138 GCA_043777195.1 Thermoanaerobaculia bacterium | reverse complement strand
AAACAAATCGCCCCACCAAGGAGCAACACAATGAGCACCCAACCCGAAACCCTTCTTCCCTGCGAACGGCTCGACGCCTACCACCTCGCGGTCGAATTTCATCGCAATATCGTTCCCCTTGCAAGGGCACGCGGGCTCGCAAGCCTTCGTGACCAACTGTTACGCGCCGCCGAAAGCGTCGTCCTCAACATCGCCGAAGGCGCAGGCCGAACTTCCCGCGATGACAAACGGCGTATCTACGAAATCGCCCTCGGCAGCATCGTCGAATGCGGTGCCGTCCTCGACCTACTCCGCAACCGCCTCTCCCTCTCGGATACGGATTACCGCCGCATCCGCAGCCTGGCCATCCGCAACTACCAAATCCTCTCTCGTCTCGCCGCGCCGCCGCGGTGAGGCGGGTTGGCAAGCCGCCACAAGTGGCGTAAAGTAACCGGGTCATGCCGGCCCGGAAGAATCCCGACCAACAAGCGGTCTTGGCCGCGATTCGCGACGCGCGCGGAAAGGATTCCTTTGCGAAGGAATGGGCGGAGCACAGGGAAGAGGAGATTGAGATTGAAGAAAACGCATTCAAGAAGAAAAAGCGTGCAATTAATGAAAGCCGAGTCAAATGATCCGTCCGAAGGTTTTCCAGGGCACGAACTCCATGACCTAGGCGAAAAGCGTCTTGCCTGCATTCAATCAGAGCCCCCAGAAAGATGAGGCCCGGGTGCATGGCAATGCTGCCGAACGAAAATCAAATCGTGGACACCCCAAAACCGCCTGAATCCCGCGTGAGTGTTAGAGTTGCAGGTCGCGGGCGCAAATTAAACCGGACACTACTGCTTGTAATTGCATTGTGAATTCTGTGCCACTGCTTTGATTTTCTCTTTATTTATCTTTTTATGATATCACCGACCTTCGCAATCTTCCAGACTCATTAAGTTTAAAATCATTAGGTGTGGAATAACTTGAAAAGGTATTGGTTTACATATATATTAACCGCTTGGGGGTTGCCGTGAAGTATCTGCTTTACTGCGAATCTCCTGGCAAAGGAAAAATATATGTCAACGAAGATGTCCTCCGTTTTCTTAATTCTCCGCGCAACTCAAATCTTGAAGCTGAAGCGGGTGCCGCACTCGCAAGACTCCCAGAGAGAGAATTCAAGTTTGACAGACATAAATTCAATCCTCTTGACGATGGCATAGCAGAAGTAAAAACTAAAAATGTGAGAATTTATGGCTGGCAATATCAAGTCAAAGGGGTTAGATGTTTCATGGCTGCTGTAATCCTAAAAAAGAGCGAGCAAGAAGTTCCCCGAGACTGGAAAAGAACAAACAATTTTCGTAGTAGATTAGCAACAGGAGTAGACTATGTCGATCCTTCAGAAGAAACTATCCGAGAACCCAAAGCTTAGAATTAAATTTGCCGAAGAGCGATTCTTGCTTGATGTGTCAGATGCCATTCAAGATCGACTTGAAGCGATGCAAATGGATCGAGCAGAGCTCGCCGGACTTCTGAAAACAGATAAATCTCATGTAACTCAGATATTGAGTGGGTACAGAAATATGACCTTGAGAACTCTTGCACGAATTTGCTTAGCTCTTAAGATCCGTCCAAAACTTATCTTTGTCCCTCTGGGATTCGGTGAGGCGCTGGAAGTCCAGTTTACTGATGCCGATGTCGTTCAACGAGAATCGGTACCTTTCCCCAATTATCAAATTTCCTGGGAAACCATAACCCCATTTAACTCTGCTAGCCCCACAAAATCCTTTGAAATTGAATCCCGGGTGCACTGAAAATGAATACCCCATCTCCGAGTGAAAAAGATATTTCTGCGAGTGTTCGCCTGTCTGGAATTAGGCTGGCTTCCATAAACGCAGACTATAAGCAGCACACGCCAGGTGAACTCCATTACGAAATCGGCCTGTCCGTTTTTAAACCTCAAATTCAAACAAAAGATAATAAAAGATTGCTTCTTTGTCGCCATGAAATCAGCCTTAAGGGTGCGAAGGGAAACGAGACAGATAATATCCCCATGACTGCGGATATCGCACTGGAATCCATTTATGAATTATTGGATGATAAATTAAAAGAGAGCGAATTTCAGGAATTTGCAGAATCAAGCGCGACAGTCAATGTGTGGCCTTATTTTCGTGAGTTAATTCAAAATATTTCGTCACGAATGTTGGTTCCTAATCCGATCATGCTGCCATTATTTGTCGTGAAAAAAGCTAAAGCAAAATAATTGTAAGCGTGACCGTTCACCTAGGTGGCCCGGCAAGCCGCGAGAGCATCTGCGCGATCCGCACCGCGTAATTGCGGGCGCCTGTGCAGCGAATCGTCGAGGCGATTTTGCGAAGGCGCAGGATGTCGAGGATTGCGGAGCATTCATAGACACTGCCTAATGCAATGATGAAGTGGCGACGCCGTTCCGGCGGGGTGCAGCGCCCCGCGCCTTCGGCGATGTTGAGGACGATGCTGAGTGAGGCGCGCTCCATTTGGTCACGCAGGTTACGCTGGCCTTTACCGGGGATCAGGGTCATGACGCCTTGATGGAACTTGAGAGCGAGCTGATAGACATCGAGCGATTCGTGCGAGAGGGTGATGCCCGTCGCGTTCGCTGCGAATTCGTTTTGTTTGATCTGCGTTTTCATCTTGAACCTCCGGAGGGCTTTTATTTGTCCCTCTCGCAAATCGTAGAGGGCAAATAAAAGTCTATAGGAGGTTCCAAAGAAAAAGATCGCGCGCGAACGCGCGCACCCCCTCACCCGCCCGCCTCTGGCGGGTCGGCCTCTCCCCCGCGGACGGGGGAGAGGCGTTTACTCGTCGCCATCTGCCGTGTAAGCCGTGAACCGTAAACCGGCGGCCGTCGAGCGAAGCAACGACCGTGACAGCTTTGCTGGCGCGGTCGTTGCCGTCATTCAACGCGCGAATTGAATTCGAGCCAGCGTAATACCGTCCCTACACCGCGAAATATTTCGCATCTGGATGATGAAACACAATCGCCGAAACACTCGCCTCGGGATCCATCATATCTCCATCCGTGAGCTGAACCCCGATCTCTTCCGGCCGCAGCGCCGTGAACAGTGGGCGCTGCATGGCGAGATCGGGACAGGCGGGGTAACCGAAGGAATAACGCTTGCCGTGATAGCGGGCGGCGAATAAATCCTGGGGCGTCAGGGCGGCGGCATCGGTGAAACCCCAGTCGGCGCGCAGCTTTTTGTGCAGCCATTCGGCGGCGGCTTCGGCGGTTTCGATGGCGAGGGCGGCGAAGGCGTGGCTCTTCAAATAGTCGCCGGAATTTTTCCAGGCTTCCACTCTTGCACGAACGCCGGCTCCAGCGCTGGTGACGAAGAGCGCGACATGATCTTTGTCCAATAAGTAATCGGTGAGGCACAAGCCTTCATCGGCGGCCTGCCGCGGGAAGGGCCAGCGCGCGGCTTCGATGCCCGAGTCGGGATCGGTAAGGACGAGCGTGTCGCCTTCCGCTTTCGCCGGAAAAAAGCGCCAGACCGCGTGCACGCTGAGCGCACCGTCGCGGCCTTGCGTCTTGAGCCCGTCGATGAGCGCCTTGAGTTTCAAATACTTTTCATCGCCTTTCGCCGCCGCTTCGCGCACCGAGCCCTTGAGGCCGAGATGGCGGCCATACAAAACCTGGGGATTGAGGAGCGACCAGACTTCGTCGAGCGGCAATAGTTCCGCATGACGCGCGAGATCTGGCGGCGGGGGTGCGGAAAAATCGCGGCGGATCACCGCTTTGCGAGGGGAACTCACGGCGATGGCCGGCAAATCCCCCGCCGTCGCCGCGGCGTCGGTGCGGATCATCTCTGCGACGAGCGTCTCGAAGCCCGGCCGCTGCGCGGGATCGGTGAGCTGTTCGACCAGTCTTAATCCGTGCATCGCATCGCCCGCGTAAGTACACAGCCCGCCATAGGCCGGCGCGATTTTGCGGTGGGTGAAGCGGCGGGTGAGCGCCGCGCCGCCGACCAGCATCGGCGTGGAGATTCCCGCCGATTGCAAGTCCGCTGCGGTCAGCACCATCTGCTGCGCGCTTTTCACCAGAAGTCCCGACAGCCCGATGACATCGGGGTGATGTTGGTTGACCGCTTGAATCAATTGTTCGCTCGGCACCTTGATGCCGAGGTTGACCACGCGGTAGCCGTTGTTGGCGAGCACGATCTCCACCAGGTTCTTGCCGATGTCGTGCACATCCCCCTTCACCGTCGCCAGCAGCACGGTGGCACGCGCGGAATCGGCCGCCTTGTCCATGAATTTTTCAAGGTGCGTCACCGCCGCCTTCATCACCTCGGCGCTCTGCAACACTTCGGCGACGATCAACTGATTGTCGTTGAAGAGGCGGCCGACTTCCGCCATGCCGGCCATGAGGGGTCCGTTGATGACTTCAAGCGGCGCCGGCCAGCGCGGGTCTTTCATCGCCAGATCAAGGTCTTCGATCAGCCCGGTCTTGCTGCCCTCGATGACCGCGCGCGAGAGACGCTGATCGAGCGGCAAATCGGCGCGCGGGGCTTTTCCCGCGCCGGCCACCCGGCCGCGAAAATGGGCGGCGAAATCGGCGACGGCGGCATCGGCGGTGGCGCGGTCGCCCGGCGGCAAGTAGATGAGCCGCTCGGCGAGCGTCCGTTCTTCCGGCGAAATCTCCGCATAGCGCGCCAAGCGTTCGGTGTTGACGATCGCGGCATCAAGCCCGGCCTGGGTGCAGTGATATAAAAAAACCGAATTCAAAACTTCGCGCCCGGCGGGCGGCAGGCCGAAGCTGACATTGGAGACGCCCAGCACGGTGCGAGTGGCGGGGAATTCTTTCTTGAGCGCGCGCACGCCCTCCACGGTGAGCCCCGCCGAACCGATGTAATTCTCATCGCCGGTGCCGCAGGGGAAAACCAGCGCGTCCCACCAGATGTCTTCCGGCGCAACCCCATATTTTTCGGTGAGGAGATTGAAACTGCGGCGGGCGACTTCGAGTTTGCGCTCGACCGTCACCGCCATGCCTTTTTCGTCAATACAGCCGGTCACCAGTGCGGCGCCGAATTGCCGGGCCAGTGGCACCACTTTCAGGAAGCGCTCTTCGCCATCCTCCAGGTTGATCGAATTGAGGATGGATTTCCCCTGGCAATATTCGAGCGCGCGCGCCATCACGGTCGCGTCGGTGGTGTCAATCATCAGCGGCGCCTTGGTCACCCGCACCAGCCGGTCGAGAAAGCCCTCCATGTCCGTGATCTCGTCCCGCTCCGAATCTTGCAGGCAGACATCGAGCACCTGGCCGCCGCTTTTGATCTGCTCGCGGCCGATCTCCGCAGCGGCTTCGTGCTGGCCGGTGGCGATCAACTGTTTGAATTTGCGCGAACCGAGGACATTGGTTTTTTCGCCGATCAGCAGCGGCCGGTTATCGGCGGTCAATTCCACGGCTTCAAGGCCGGAAACAAAACAGCGCTCGCTGCTGATGAGCGGGCGCGGATGCTGGCCTTTGGCGATTGCGGCCAGGGTGGTGACATGTTCTGCGGTGGTGCCGCAGCAGCCGCCCGCGAGGTTGAGCCAGCCCTGCTTGATGAAATCGCCGAAGACTTTGCGGAAGACTTCCGGCCCCTCGTTGTATTGGCCATTTTCGTCGGGCAGCCCGGCGTTGGGCACCAGTGCGATGCGGGTGCGAGAGATTTCCGCCAGGGTTCGCACATGATCGCGCATCAGTTCCGGCCCGGTGGCACAGTTGAGGCCGACATACAGAAGATCGGCGTGCAGCAGCGAGACCGCCAGCGCCTCGGCGTCCTGTCCGGCCAGCATGGTGCCGGTGGTTTCGATGGTGACCGACACGGCGACCGGCAGCCGCCAGCCGGCGTCGGCAAAGGCTTTTTCACAGCCGATGAGTCCCGCCTTGATGTTGCGGGTGTCCTGACAGGTTTCCAAAAGCAGATAATCCGCGCCGCCCGCCATCAGCCCCAGCGCCTGCACCCGGAAATGGGATTGCAGGTCGGCGAAGGTGACGCCGCCGGTCACCGAGATCGCCTTGGTGGTCGGCCCCATCGAACCGCACACGAAGCGCGGGCGGCCGGGCGCGTCATGGCGGGCGCAGGCCGCGCGCGCGATGGCCGCAGAAAGCCGCGACAATTCGTATGCCTGAGCCTGCAAGCCATATTCCGCCAGCACCAGCGGGGTCGAGCCGAAGGAATTGGTTTCCACGATGTCGGCGCCCGCGCGCAGATAGCCCTCGTGCACGCCGTCCACCACATCGGGACGCAGTGCGCAGAGATTCTCGTTGCAGCCCTCAAGCTCAGCCCCGCCAAAATCGGCGGCGGTCAGGGTCACCCCTTGCAGCGCGGTGCCGGTGGCGCCGTCAAGAATGAGAATCCGCTCGTCGAGCGCTTCCAGCAGCGCGGCATTGCGGCTCTCGCGGTCCAAGGGCTGCGCGGGCAGCGGACAGGTGAAATCGAAATCGGCCATGGCGTCCAGCTCTTTGCAGGCCGAAATAAAAAACGGCCCGCCGGAGAATTACACTCGGAGCGGGCCGCTTTTGCAAGCTGACGGCTGACCGCTTGCCGGAACGAAATCGTCCGGCCGCATCCCTGTTGAAAGGCATTGCAGCCACTCAACAGGCGGGCACCTTGGGGCCTGGCGGAAATCCGCCTTACCGAGGTTGCCGGGCCGGGCTCTCGCCGCGACCGCTCCGAATGCAGGCGTTATTGTAACGGATTTTGTGGGGCCCGTACAGTTAGGGGCCGCATCCCCCGCCTCAGACTCTCACTTTCAACGCTGCGGCGGTATCCTTCGCAATCTGTTTCATCAATTCTTCCGGCCCGGAAAATTTCTGCTCCGGCCGGAGAAATTTCAGGAATTCAAGGCTCATCGCGTGGCCATACAAATTGCCGGAGAAGCCGGGAATGTGGGTTTCGATGAGCGGCGCGCGGCCGCCGGCGAAGGTGGGGCGCAGGCCGACATTGGTGACCGCGGGGTGGGGGCGGCCGCGCAGCCAGACCCGGGTGGCATACACCCCGTAGCGGGGATACAATTCGTTTTCAATGAGCAGATTGGCGGTGGGAAAACCGAGAGCGCGGCCGCGGTGATCGCCGCCAATGACGGTGCCTTCCAGGTAATAAGGACGGCCCAGCAATTTGCGCGCCAGGGTCATGTCGCCCGCGCCGATCAGCTC
>JAYVQF010000171.1:0-1867 GCA_043777195.1 Thermoanaerobaculia bacterium | reverse complement strand
TCGGGAGTCATCGCACGCGCCCGCAAGACTTCCTCGCGGTAAAGCTGGTCGATCAATGGCTGAAATTCGCTCATGCGGTGAAGATGACTCCGCCGCTCGCGGAGTTCAATCGCGGACTCGCGATATGGTCGATTCCGGGGAGGGTACCCGGCCCATCCTCACGGCCTTCACGGCGAGGTAACTCATCACGCCGGCCGACCCATCCGCTATCAACCGCCCTTCGCTGGTCGAACACACCGGCACCATCAGTAGTTGTAGTTGGGGTGGCCACCTCCACCTCACCGTGGATTTTCAGCCCCAGGGGTGAAAATGCAGCTGATTAGCGGCAGGGCACGGGCAGACCCTTCATTCGGCTTGTTTGCGGAAGACAAAGCTGAACGCTGAGTAAGGGAGGGTAAAATCTATGTTATTGGCTTCGTTGCGCCGCTCCGTCTCATAGCGAATTTTGAGCAGGGTGCCTTCAGTGGTGACCAAGGCGGGATATAGAGACTCCACGAGGTAGGTAAAAACCGGCGTGATGCCAGTGATGCCAGTGAAAGAGGCACGAAGATCAAATGTCAGCCCCGGAGATCTTTTGGGAAACGCGAAACTATGAATTGCCAGCGGAGATCCCCATCCCAGAGGGACTGGCTGCGGCTCGATAGGTGCAGCACGGAGCACGGTGCTCTGCGGATTCGCAGCGGCAGACGGACTCTCCGCGACCGTGGGGAGAATGGTGATCCGACCGTCGGCAAACACCCGTGCTTCGGCTTTGAGCGTGTAGCTGGAGGAGAGATTCTCCGTAAAAACCCCCAAGTTTTTTTGAACAGTCAAAACACCGACATACCGGCCCGGCTCGGGAGCGCCAAATGCAGAGACCGTGACGAGGACTAAGGCGGCGACAAAGGGGAGAATACGAATTTTCATTTCGCAGGGTAGCCCGGGATCACGCGATCGAAAGAAATATTATTGCGCGGCGAAATGGCAGCCACGACGCGGTGGCACGGCTCTAAGTATTGAGCATCGGGGCTTATGGCTTACAGAGAAGCCGAACGGGACAGGCTCAGGAACTTGGGAACGAGGGGAACGTAAATTCGGCGCGCGCGCATCGAAGCAGTTTGGTGTAATTTTCTACGCCGCCAGCGAGTCCGGCGAAGTGAGTGGCGTGGCTTGCGCGGCTGCGCGATACGCCGGTATGGTAATTACAGTAATTATCTCGACCGCATCACTTACAACTCCGCGCAGTGCGGCGGACGGCCCTGCATTCGGGGGATGAGGATTCGCGTCAAGGATGTGCTCGATCTGCTCGCTGCAGATGTGCCTGAGACTGAAATTCTCGCGGATTATCCCGACTTGGAAGCGGGGGACATCAAGGGGTGATTGCAATACGCGGCGGCACAGGCTGATCACACGGTGCTCACTGTGGCGTGAAGTTTCTCGTTGATGCGCAACTTCCGCCCGCGCTCGCGGAACTTCTGTGCGAACTCGGCCAGGAAGCCGTCGCCGTGCGCGACATCGGCCTGCGCGACGCGGAGGACGGTCCGATCTGGCAATATGGGCTCGAAAACAGCGCGATCATCGTCACTAAGGATGAAGATTTCCCTGAACGCAGCCTGCGCAGCACGGCTCCGCCTGGCGTGCTCTGGCTGAGAGTCGGCAACTGCTCCAACCGCGCCTTGTTCGCGTGGTTCCGCCCGCTCTGGCCGGAGATCGAGCGCCGTCTCCTGGCGGGAGACCGCATCGTCGAAGTGCGTTGAGTCGGCAGTGAACGGGTTACCTCGGAGAACCGGCTCGCCTTTCGCCGCGGGAATCCCTTAACAAATCCCTCCATGCGTTACTCGCCGATCGACCCGACCCTTTTCACCGAAAACCGCGCCCGCCTGAAGGC
>JAYVQF010000170.1:0-1867 GCA_043777195.1 Thermoanaerobaculia bacterium | reverse complement strand
CCAATGATGAGCAGGTGGCCGCCAATTTGTTCGGGAATGGGACGCATGGGGATGCATTTTAACAACCGTTTTCGGGCGGATTACCGTGCGGCTGGAATGATCGGGTTCGACACCGGCGATAATTTCCACTCATGCTGGATATTGAACTGATTTTGAACTCGCCCGCGCTCGTCAAGGCGGGTCTTGAGCGCAAAAAATTCGCGCGGCCGGAAGTCGTGGATAAGCTCGTGGATGAAGCGGCCGCGCTGCAAATCCGCCGGCGCGCGCTCATCGCCGAGGTTGAAACCCACAAGGCGCGCAAGAACCAGTTGTCGAAGGAATTCGGCCAGCGCAAGCGGACGGGGCAACCGGTTGAGGATTTGACTGCGGCGATTGCGGCGGCCGACGCCGGAATTCCGGCCGGCGAGAAGGAAATTGCCGGGCTGGATGCGCAATTGCTCGAAATCATGCTGGGACTGCCCAATCTTCCCGACGAGGATGCGCCCGAGGGCGACGAGACCGCCAACCGGGAAATTTCCCGCCATGGCGAACCGCGCTGCTTTGATTTTCCCGTGCGCGCGCATGAAGAAATCGGGGAAGCCCTGGGCATTCTCGATTTCACCCGCGCCGCCAAACTCTCCGGGGCCCGTTTCGTGGTGCTCAAGGGAGCGGGCGCGCTGCTGGAGCGGGCGCTGGTCAATTTCATGCTGGACCTGCACACCCGCGAGCATGGCTATATTGAAATTTTTCCGCCGCTGCTGGTGAAACGCGACACCCCATTCGCCACCGGCCATCTGCCCAAATCGGGCGATCAGATGTTCGTCGCCTTCAAGGGGTCGGACCTGGATGGCGTGAAAGAACCGCCGGAATTCACCGCCCATTCTGAAAAAACCCCCTACTTCCTGGTGCCCACCGCCGAACTGCCGCTGACCGGGATGCACGCCGATGAAATTTTTGACGCCGCCGCACTGCCGGTCAAATATGTCGCCTTCACCCCCTGTTTCCGCAGCGAGGCGGGCAGCTATGGCAAGGATGTGAGGGGAATGCTGCGCCAGCACCAGTTCCAGAAGGTGGAGCTGTATCAGATCACCGCGCCGGAACACTCGCAGGCGGCGCATGAGGAATTGACCGGCCATGCGGAAAAAGTGCTGCAACTGCTGGGGCTGCCTTACCGCAAGATGCTGCTGGCCGCGGGCGACATGGGGTTTTCTGCACGAAGAACCTATGATCTGGAAGTGTGGGTGCCGTCGCAAAAACTGTTCCGCGAAATTTCCTCCTGCTCCAACTGCGGCGATTTTCAAGCGCGACGGGCGAAGATCCGCTGCCGGGATGAAAACAAAAAAAACCGGCTGGCGCACACCCTGAACGGCTCCGGACTGGCGGTGGGGCGCACCGCATTGGCCATCCTGGAAAATTACCAGCAGGCGGATGGCACTGTCGAAGTTCCGCAGGCGCTGCGTCCCTACATGGGCGGGTTGGAAAAAATCGGAACTTGAGTCCGCAGCGAGAAATTCATCGCAGCCCTGCTTCTCCATCGTGCATCTCCCTCGTGCTATACCCCCGCCTGCTTAAGCCGCTGCTCTTCGCGTTGCCGCCCGAGGCGGCGCATGATCTCGGAATTATTTCACTGCGGCTGATCGGCGGCACGCCCGCGCTGGCCTCCATCCTGCGCGCCCATTATGCGCCGGAAAACCCGCGTAGTGCCTCGCGTCACTGGGATTTGAATTTTCCCAATCCCGTGGGATTGGCCGCCGGCTTTGACAAGAATGGCGTCGCCCTCGAAGGCTTAGCCGCGCTGGGCTTCGGCTTTCTCGAATGCGGCACGGTGACGCCGCTGGCGCAGCCCGGCAATCCCCGGCCGCGGCTGTTCCGCCTGCCCGAAGACCGC
>JAYVQF010000169.1:0-1870 GCA_043777195.1 Thermoanaerobaculia bacterium | reverse complement strand
CGATGCCGGACCAAACCGCGCAGCCCCTCTGTTACCGCTTGGGCACGCTCCCGGGCGACGACCCGGTGGAAACCCACACCCGCCGCCTCCGCCTGCTCAGCACAGAATTGATGAATCTGGCCCGCGAGGAAGCCGTCGCATTGCGCCTGCGTGAGACCGCCCGCGTGAAACGCCAGGCGCCGCCACGCCCCGGCGGCCGCCGACGACGACGCCGTTAAATCACGCACTAAGGCCGGTTTTTGCGATGACGGCGCCCAGCCGGGCCCTCGTTGCTCGAAAAATTATCCGGGATTCACCCCATTTTCATTGTGCGACGAAAGGCTTTAAATATACAGCCATACCATGTCGCAATTAATTACAGAAGCGGAATTGAGCAAAAGCTCGCTCTTCGATGAAACTCTGGGCGTCTTTGCGCTGGCGTATCATCTGGATCGGCTGCGTGAACTGGCGTTGAGCGGCCCGCTCACCGTCGTCTATTTTCATCTGCCTTTTGTGGCGGCGGCCGAGGAAACGGGCGGCTGGGCGCTGGCGGATCAATACCACCGCGAGGCGCATGCCGCGCTTTGTGCGCTGCTGACGGATCGGGTGGGCGGCGCCCCCCAAGGGGACTTTGTCCGCGCGTCAGAACGCGACGGCGGCGCCCCCCAAGGGGACTTTGTCCGCGCGTCAGAACGCGACGGCGGCGCCTGCCTGATCGCGCCGGACGGGGGCAGCCCTGATAATCTCACCGCAATCTTTGCGGGCGCAGAGCCGGAAGCCGGCGGACCGGACGGATTGGCGCTTCGCTTGGGCGAGGCGTTGCAGGCGGAATTGTCACGGCGGCTGGACGGGGCGGCCACGCCCCTCTCGGCCGGCTCGCGGACCCTGCGCCAACGGGGAGATCTGCGCTTTGACCGGCAATTCCGCAGGGTCGTTGCCGATGCACGGGCGGATGCCCTTGCGGCCGACGCGGCCGGCCTGCAGCGTGAGACTCGGGACTTGCATGCTCTGATTCATCGGGGCGCCATCACCACCGTCTATCAGCCGATCTTCCAGATCGCCGACCGCAAGATCATCGGCTACGAAGCCCTGAGCCGCGGGCCCGGCGGCGAATTTCACAGCCCCGACGCGCTTTTCGCGATGGCCGCCCGCACCGGCCTCACGCCCGCGCTGGATGCGCTGTGCCAGCGCTCGGCCGCGCGCACGCTACCGCCCCTCCCCGATGATGTCGCCTTGTTCGTCAACGCTTCGCCGCTCTCATTCGTTAACGGCGCGTTCGACGCCGGCCGCTTCACCGCACAGTTCACTGACGCCGGCCTTAAGCCCGCGCAGGTCGTGATCGAGCTGACCGAACGCAGCAGCATTGAGGATTTCACCGCCTTCGGAAAAACCATGCGCAAGTTGAAAAAATGCGGGTTCCGGCTCGCCATTGACGATGTCGGCTCCGGTTTTTCATCGCTGCAGACCATCAGCGAGACCGAACCCGAGTACATCAAGATCGACCGGGCGCTGGTGGACGGCATTGACCGCTTCCCCATCAAGCGGGAAATCGTGCGCAATCTCGCGCGTATCGGGCAATCCACGCGCATCGCCGTCATCGCCGAGGGTGTGGAGCGCGACGAAGAGTTGAGCGAGCTGGTTAAAATCCCGGTTGATCTTGCGCAAGGTTTCCTCTTCGCCCACCCGGGCGCCATCCCAGCCTGAGCCCGCGAACGCGGGCGCACAGGACGATTCCGCGTCCGCCTTGGAAAGCAGCCCCGCCGATGCGGTGATAACGCTGCCCGCAGCCACTGGCCCCTCAGAACGACGCGAAGAAGCGCGCCTGCGCCCTGATAATTTCGAGGATTACATCGGACAGAGCGAGATCAAGGCCAACCTCAAGATCTTCATT
>JAYVQF010000168.1:0-1875 GCA_043777195.1 Thermoanaerobaculia bacterium | reverse complement strand
GGCAGGGGCTTTTCCATCCCGCGGGCGGCGAGAAACAATTCACCTACATTGTGATGCCGGTGAAGATCTAAGCGTCGAGACTTGATTCACAACTGGGGCCGGGCATTGTCCCGGCCCGTCGTGTTTACGGTGTGCGGTGAGTAGGATGTGGAGAGTGAGTAATGGGCGAGGAGAACAGAGCGGCGTTGCATTAAATATCAACACTTTTTACCGGTCTTAATCATCTCGATGGCGTAGTCATACAGCACAGGCTTCATGTGGCGGTGCAGTAGTGGCCATTCCGCACTGCATGCGGGTGAACACTTTTTATATGCCTCTAAGATTGACAACGCGACAGGGCCATCATCGACGACTCGGCACAATAGCTCTTCGGCCGGATGCTCTCCCAGGTAATAAGCGAGCAGCGCAATTCGTGCTTCTATAGCGGCGGGAGCGTGATTTTCATTTAATTCTTGCAGCAAGCGTTCTGCCCGCGGCTGATTACTGCTAATAACCGACATTGAAGCACTCAATATAGGGGCCACAAGTGCATCGACCGGCGGCGGTAGCTTCTTCCCGGGGCATCGCGGGATATGTCCATCATTATTACATCCTACCAGCAACAACGCAAAGGCAAACCGGGAAAATTTCATCGTACGTCACTCCCTATTCCCCTCTGCCCAGTCCCTTTGATGCCACCGCCTGCACCGCCGCCACGATCTTGTCGTAGCCGGTGCAGCGGCAGAGATTGTTGGAGAGGCCGAGGCGAATTTCGTGTTCGGTGGGCTGCGGATTTTTTTCCAGCAGGGCGGTGGTGGCGACGACGAAGCCGGGGGTGCAGAAGCCGCATTGCAATCCGCCTTCATTCACGAAAGCGGATTGCACCGCGCTCAGGCTGCCGCAATAGCCCGCGCGGGTGGCCAGTCCTTCGACGGTAACGATTTCCCGGTCGGCTGCTTCTGCTGCAAGCACGAGGCAGGAAAGCACCGGACGGCCATCCAGCAATACCGTGCAGGCGCCGCAGTTGCCGTTGCCGCAGCCTTCTTTCGCGCCGGTCAATCCCAAGCCGTCGCGCAGCCAGTCGAGCAGCGTGGAGGTGGGCGCAACGAGAGTCTCGACCGGCTCACCGTTCACCAGGGAGGAGAGCGGAATTTTTTTCATGATGAGGTTTTCTTTTGCAAGAGGGAGCGGGCATGCGCCAGCGTCAGCGCCCGGCGGGTGAGAACGCCGACGAGATGACGACGGTAATCGGCGGAGGCGCGCGGGTCGCTGATCGGGCGGGCGGTCGCGATCGCGGCGGCACCGGCTTCCGCAAAGACCGCTTCATCGGGTTTACGGCCCAGCAGCAACTGTTCCGCTTCAGACGCGCGGATCGCGGTGGGCGCGACGGCGCCGAGGGCGATCTTCGCGCTGCCGATTTTTCCGTCCGCATCGAGTTGCAGTTGCGCGGCGACGCCGCACAGGGCGATATCCATCTCCGCGCGCGGGGTGAAGCGCAGGTAAGCGCTGCCGCTGCGCTCGGCGGGGATGGGCAGCGCGAACGCCAGCAATAACTCGCCAGGCTGCAAAAGGGTTAGGCCCGGCCCGGTGCAAAAATTTTCCACGGGGACGGAGCGCCTGCCCGCAGCGCCGATGATTTCCGCCGTCGCGCCGTCCACGATCAGCGCGGGCACGCCGTCGGCGGAGGGCGCGGCATTGCACAGATTGCCGCCGAGGCTCGCGCGGTTCTGGATTTGCCAGCCGCCAATGAGTCGCGCCGCATCATCCAGCGCCGGGTAATTTTTCGCCAGCCACGATTGCGCGTAAAGATCAGCGCAGGGCAGCGCCGCGCCGATGCGCGCGCCTTTCTCCGGAGTGAATTCGCAGACGGTGAATTCAGGAATGAATTTCAGATCG
>JAYVQF010000167.1:0-1882 GCA_043777195.1 Thermoanaerobaculia bacterium | reverse complement strand
GCGCGCCCGAGGCCGATCAGGCGGGTGAGGTAATAACTGGAGCCCGTGTCGGGGCCCAGGCCGATGTTGATGAAGGCCTGGAGAAATTTCGCGTCGGCACGGGCGATGCGGAAGTCGCAGGCGAGGGCGAGTGAACAGCCGCCACCCACGGCGTATCCCGCCACTGCCGCGATCGTCGGCATGGGAAAGTCCGCCAGGGTTTCCACCAATTTATTCATCGCGATCATGTCGCGTTTGAAAAAGCGGCCGCGGTCGCCCTCCAGTCCGGCCGCCATCGCCTTGACATCCCCGCCCGCGCTGAAATGATTGCCCGTGCCGGTGATGACCAGCACCCGCACGGCGGGATTTTTCGCGGCCGCGGTCAGCGCGACTCTCGCTTCGTAGGCCATCGCTTCATTGAGCGCATTGAGCGCGTCCGGCCGGTGCAGGGTGAGGGTGGCGATGCCTTCGATGACCGAATAGAGGATTGTGGACATGGGAGAATGTTAAGGAATGCGGAGAAAAGGGGCGATGGCAATTGCTGATCGCAATCCCCTTTCTCCGCTATAATTCGGCAATGCTGAAGCGGATCATCGGCGCGATCGGGTTACTGGCCCTGGCCCTCCTGCTGGGAATCTGGAGCCGCGCCTATGGGGCGCTTGATCACTCGCTGGAGGCGCTGCGGGCCGCGTCCGTTCAGGTTGCGCCACTGGATAATGGGTCAGCGGTCACCCCAAAAGTGGCGGAGAATCGTGCCAACCGGGAAATCTCCACGCCCCCGCCGCCGCCCACCGTAGTGCCTTCTCCGGCGCCTGCGGTGTCAGTGTCTGTGGAACATCCCGTTCCCTTACCGCTACCGCGCATGTCGGCGGCTGCGATACCCCGTACGGGTTCGCCCGATCCTGTCGCCGCTCCACAACCGGGAGAAACTCCGCCCGCTCCGTCGGTCACGATCAGCGGCACCGCTTCCGCGCCTGCGGGGAAAGGTTCCGGCCCGGGACCCCTCGTCAAATTAGTGGCGGTCAACGGCGTTGAGCGCATCGGCGTGGTCATTGACCGCGGCGTCGCGCTGGGGCCGTTGATGGAGGTCGCCTATGGCTCGGGCGCGCAGCGTATGGAAAGTCTCGCCACCGAACCGGTCGCGCTTTTTTCGCTCAAGGCGGGTCGCGCCGTGCCGGTGGTCAACGCGGTGGGTGAAATGCCCGGCACGCCGGTGAAGATCTGCGGGATCAACGAAGAGGGAATCACCTGCGTTCCCGCGCGACTTCGGCAGGGACTGTTTTACGATGCCGCAAGCGATCATGTCCTTTTGGAGGCCGGCAGTTTTGCGGCGGAATTTCCCGGCGGCGCCGCCCTTTTCAAGACCGGCCCGGCGGGCGGACTGCTGGGCTATCAGGCGATTGCGGTGGGCGGCGGCGCGGCGCGGTTTTATCCGGTGAATTACTTCGGCCGGTTCTCCAGCATGCGCAGCGCGCTGGGGCCGCTGCTGTCGGTCGCCTTCAGCGATTTGATCATGAAAGGGCGTTATGCGTCGGAAAGCCCCGCTGCAGCCGTGCCTCCCCGCGTTTCCGCTCCCGCGCCATCCTCTGCCGCAGCGCCCGTTTCCGCCCCCGCGCAAAACTGATCCGCCTTGGCCGAACTCGCCGACCCGCTGCACTGCGCGCCGCTGATCGGCGCGACGATTCGACTCGAACCACTCGCGGAATCTCACTTTCACGGACTGCTCGCCGCCGGCGCCGACCCGGAACTCTGGCGCTGGACGGTTGCGCAGGCTGATACGCCCGGAGAAAATGCGGGCTTACTTTAAGGGGCCGCAACGAAATAACAGTAGCAGTCTGCCTGCCGATTCATCCCGACTGGCTTCGTTGCTCGTCGCTTACATGCCTTCGGGCATGCGCGCTCC
>JAYVQF010000166.1:0-7263 GCA_043777195.1 Thermoanaerobaculia bacterium | reverse complement strand
CGATGAACATCGCGGCCCGCGCCGCGAAATGCAGCGCGCCGTCCTGCACCGCCTTGATCATGTCCTGCTGCCCGGCGGCGAAATCGAGCATCTCGATCTGATATTGCAGCGCGCCGTAACCCGCCGCTATTTCCGCACTCGAGACGCCCGGAGAGACATCGGAACTCGCGGCTATTTTCATGCCTTTCTGCGTCGTTGCCGCCGCATCGCGCTCGGCGTTCGCCTCCGCCTGTCGCGCGGTTTCCTGCGCGGCGGCCAAGGTTTCGCTGAGCGCGACCATCTGCCTCTCATGCTCGCCCACACGCGTCTGTGCGGTTTGCAATTCCTGTTCCAGCGCCTGCGTGCGCGCCTGCGCCGCGGCGAGTGCTTCCTGCTGGCTGCCCGCGTCCGCCGCTTGGGTGCGCAGCGTTTCCATTTCATTCAGCAGGGGGATGATCTCACCGAAGATCACATCGCCCTGTTCCTTCATGGACTCAATCAGGGCCCTGATTTTTTGACGGGTATCTTGCATCGGGAAACTCCGGAAATCGAGGGCTCAATTCTAACAATATCCGCAAGATTTGCAATACTCTTAAAGTGATTCATTAGGGGGTGCGGATCGCGATCTTGGGAAGGATAATGGGTGAAGCGCATGGGAGGGGGGAATGATGTGACTTCGCGCAGGTGCCGCAAAATTATCAAACCCCGCATTCGTCTAATCATTTCAAACATGCAACGCGGCAGGCGCTTGCGCCGACGGCTCGCCGGCCCCAACATGGGCGCATGAACTTTGCCAATCCTTCGGAAGCGGAAATCGAGGCGCTCATGCGCCGCGTGAAACGGATCGCCGTGATCGGCCTGTCGCCGCGGCCGGACCGGCCGTCCCATTCCGGCGCGCGATTTTTGCAGTCGCGCGGCTATGAAATCGTGCCCGTCAATCCCGGCCACAATCGCCTGCTCGATCTGCCCTGCTATCCCGATCTCGCGGCGGTGCCTGGGCGCGTGGATCTGGTGGATGTTTTCCGCTCGCCCGAGCATGTGCCTGCCGTGGTCGAACAATTCCTGCGCCGCGACGATCCCGCCCTCTGGCTGCAGGAAGATGTCATCGATCCGGTCAGCGCGGAAAAGGCGCGCGCCGCCGGCCGCTTCGTGGTGATGGATCGCTGCACCGCGAAGGTCGTCGCGCGGCTCTAGGCGCGCGATCCCGCGCCGGTTAGTTCCGTTTTGCGCGGATTCCCGGCGGTGATCCCACCTTACGGCCTGCTGCCCGTCCGGTTTTAAGCGGTCGCTGGCCCTGGCGTGAACACTCCGCGCAAAGCCCGAGCACCTGAACGCTCACCGTCTGTGCGGCGAAACCGGCGAGCCCGCGCGGCGCGGCGACGCGATCGAGTCCGGCATCGTAGAGATCGCGGACTTTTTTGCAACCGGTGCAGACGAGGTGATGGTGGCGGTCGAGATTGCCGTCATAGCGGCGGGTGGCGCTGATCGCCGAGACTTCACCGGCGACGCCGAGGCGGGCGAGCGCATCGAGGGTCTTGTACACCGTGGCCAGCGACAGATTCGGCTGCGCCGGGCGAACCCGGCGATAGAGGGCTTCCGGGGTGGGATGATCCTCCGATTCGAGGAGTGCGGCATAAATCGCCTGACGCTGGGCGGTCACGCTCAGCCCCGCGGCTTTGCAGGCCTGCAGGAATCCGGCCATGCGCCGCTCACGCAGCGGATCAGTTTTTTTCACCGGATTATTATTATCCAATAAGGCCGATTAGTCAAGCAGAGAAGTCTGACAGTGCTCAGGTGTGGCATGGCGAAAGTCAAAAAATAATAACAGTTATTACTTGACAATTATTATCAAAAAGCTTAAATTCCGCGCAGCCGCCGGATTCCCATCCAACCCCCGTTCCGCGCGCATTTCCCCAAACCCTTATTTTTATCAGGAGTTTTTATGACCACAAATGACAAGGACAAACCCGAGACCCTCACCACCGCAACCGGCAGCCCGGTCGCCGACAACCAGAATTCCCAGACCGCCGGCCCCCGCGGCCCGGTGCTGATGCAGGATTACCACCTCATCGAAAAGCTCGCCCACTTCAACCGAGAACGCATCCCGGAACGGGTGGTGCACGCGAAAGGGGCGGGGGCCTTCGGCACCTTCACCATCACGGGCGACATCACCGCGCATAGCCGCGCCCGACTCTTCGAAAGTATCGGCAAGAAAACGCCGGTCTTCGTCCGGTTTTCCACAGTAGGCGGCGAAAAGGGCTCCGCTGACTCGGCGCGCGATCCGCGCGGATTCGCGGTGAAGTTTTACACCGAGGAGGGCAACTGGGACATGGTGGGCAACAACACCCCGGTCTTTTTCATTCGCGACCCCAGCAAATTCCCCGACTTCATCCACACCCAGAAGCGCGACCCGCAGACCAACCTTAAATCGCCGCTGGCGGTGTGGGATTATTTTTCCCTCAATCCCGAAACGCTGCACCAGCTCACCATCCTGTTCAGCGATCGGGGCACGCCCTCTGATTACCGCCACATGCACGGCTTTGGCAGCCATACCTTCAGCCTCATCAACGCGAGAAACGAGCGGGTGTGGGTCAAGTTTCATTTCAAGTCGAAACAGCCGATCAAAAATTTCACCAGTGAAGAGGCGGGACGCCTCGCCGGCAGCGATCCCGACCAGGCCACGCGCGATTTGTTTGACGCGATTGCGCGCGGCGAGTTCCCGAAATGGCGCTTCTGCGTGCAGATCATGACCGAGGCGCAGGCGGCGGCACACGCGGACAATCCCTTCGATCTCACCAAAGTCTGGGCGCATGCCGCCTACCCGCTGATCGAAGTGGGCGAGCTGGAGCTGAACCGTAACCCCGAGAATTATTTCGCCGAGGTGGAACAGGCCGCCTTCAGCCCCGCCACCATCGTTCCGGGCATCGGCTTTTCACCCGACAAGGTGCTGCAGGGTCGCCTCTTCGCCTACCCGGACGCGCACCGCCACCGCATCGGTGTCAACTTCGAATCGTTGCCGGTGAACAAGCCGCAGTGCCCCGTCCATCATTACCACCGCGATGGGGCGATGCGCTTCGACGGCAACGGCGGTGCCGGCCCGAACTATGAGCCCAACACCCGTGGCGGCCCTGCGCAGAACGCCGCCTTCCGCGAACCGCCGCTGCCGCTCGACGGCGCCGCCGACCGCTACGACCATCACCAGGGCAATGAGGATTTCAAGCAGGCCGGCGACCTCTACCGCCTGATGAAGCCCGATGAACGGCAGCGGCTCACCGACAACATCATCGGCAGCATGCGCGGCGTGCCGGCAGAGATCCAGCGCCGCCAGCTCGTACACTTCATGAAAGCCGATCCCGCCTATGGCGCGGCAGTCGCGGCGGGGCTCGGTCTGAAATAAAGCCCCATCTGAAAGAATCGCAGTCCCGTACACCTTTGCCATCAGCCCCCTGCGCCGCCGCGGGGGGCGCCGATTTCCGTGTTGCGCCGTCACCGGGATCACGGCCCCAGCCCCCATAATTCCCGCTGTGAGCAAGCCCGAGGAAAAGACCGGCAAGTCTGAAGCCGACATTGCCGCGGCCGCCGCGCGCCGCTCCCACATCAAGTTGGTGCAGGAAAACCGGCGGGCGCGCCACGATTTCGAAATCGTCGAAAAAATCGAAGCGGGCATCATGCTCTCGGGCGCTGAGGTGAAATCGCTGCGTGCCGGCCATGTGCAGTTCGAGGGGGCCTTCGCTCGCATTGATGACAAGGGTGAAGTCTGGCTCAACCGCCTGCTTATCGGCCGCTACCGCCAGGCCTCCAGTTATTCATTCCTCGATGAGCGGCGCGAGCGCAAACTGCTCCTGAAAAAAGCGGAAATCCACCGCCTGCACGCGAAGTTCGAAACCCGCGGCCTCACCTTCGTTCCCCTGCGCGTCTATTTCAAGGGGCCCTGGGTGAAGATCGAACTCGGCATCGCCAAAGGCAAAACCAAGGGCGACAAGCGCGACACCCTCAAGAAGCGGGAGATGACGCGGGAAGCGGAAATGGCGATCAAAAACCGGAGATAAGACAGAAGCCCGTCGGGGTTACTTGCGATCCGCGAGCTTTGCACTGACGACATTCTCATCCTCTTCCCTCGTCATTTGCATGAAGGCGTCTTCAAGCGGGCCGGTGGCGCCGGTCTGAGTTTTGATTTCGGCGACGGTGCCTTCGGCGATTTTGCGGCCGCGGAAGAGCATCACCACGCGGTCGCAGACCTGCTCGACATGGTGCAATGTATGCGAGGACATCAGGATCGCGCGCCCCTCCTTTTTGAGATCACCCAACAGCGCGGTGAATTCCCGAGCGCCCTGCGGATCAAGGCCCACCAGCGGTTCATCGCAAATAAAGACGGCCGGCTGGTGCACCAGTGCCGCCGCGAGCGCGGTCTTCTGTTTCATGCCGTGGCTCATCCCCTCGATGGGGCGGTCGAGGTATTCGCTCATGGCAAATCGTTCAGCCATGATTTTGAGATGCGCCGCAGCGTCCACCTTTTTGACGCCATACAATCCTGCGACGAAGAACAGATATTCCCGGCCGGTCAGTTTTTCATAGAGATAGGGACGGTCGGGCAGCAATCCCAGCGCCATTTTCGCGGCGCGGGTTTCCTTGTCCGAGCCATTCAGCCGGTGGCCATTCACCGTCACCGTACCGGCATCGGGAAAAGCCAGGCCGCATGCAATCTTGATGGTGGTGGTCTTCCCCGCGCCATTGGGGCCGATGAAGCCGGCGATCTCCCCGGCGCCCACCGAAAGATCAAGCGAGTCGAGCGCCGGCTGGCCGCTATAGCTCTTGCGCAGCCCGCGCAGATTGAGAAGTGGTGCGGCAAGACTCACGGCTTTCTGCGGGTGACAAGTTTCGAGGCCGCGCGAGTTCGGACCTCGCCCCGCTTGCGGGGAGAGGTCGGCGCGGCAGCGCCGGGTGAGGGGTTTCCGGTCCGATCAGCTGCCGCAGTCGCCTTGCAAATTTCAATCAAGACTCCCTCCAATCGCTGCATCACCTCGATGGTCCAGAAACGAATGACCCGAAACCCCAGGTCATTCAAACACCGGGTCCTCGCTTTGTCTTCAGGCTTGCTGAAAGCATGCTGTGAGCCGTCGACTTCAACGATCAACCCCGCCTCAGGGCATGCGAAATCGGCGATGAATCCCCCGATGGCATATTGCCTTCTGAATTTTAGCCCTTTGAGCTTTCGATTGCGAAGACTTCCCCAGAGACGCTCTTCCGCGTCGCTGCAATCCTTGCGAAGTTCGCGGGAACGGTCGATCTGTCTCTGGCTCGTTTTCCTGCGGTGGCGACGGTTGCTGAGTGAACGTTGGGGCAACCCCTCACCCGCGTCGCGTTGCTCCGCGACCTCTCCCCGCAAGCGGGGCGAGGTCAGAGCGCTCGATTCCGGCTGTGAAATGTCCACGCTCAACCCGCTAATAACTCCCGCGCGATGACGATCTTCTGGACTTCGCTGGTGCCCTCATAAATCGTCAACACGCGGGCGTCGCGGTAGAAGCGTTCGACCGCGTATTCGCGGGAATAGCCGGCGCTGCCGTGCACCTGCACCGCGTTGTATGCAACCCGGTTGGCGATTTCCGAGGCGTAATATTTGGCGAAGGCGGAAAATTTCCCCAACCGCTCCCGGCCGGCGTCGATCATGGCGGCCGCCTGCAAGGTGAGTAACCGCGAAGCTTCGATCTCGGTCGCCATGTCGGCGAGGAAGAATTGTATGGCCTGATGCTGGTTGATCGCCTTGCCGAATGTATGGCGCGCTGCTGAATATTTGAGCGCCTCTTCGTACGCGCCCTGCGCCACCCCGACGGCCTGCGCGGCGATGGAGACGCGGGAGCCATCGAGCGTGGACATGGCAATGCGATACCCCTGACCTTCTTCACCCAGCCGGTTTTCAAGCGGCACTTCGCAGTCTTCCAGGAAAATCTGAGAGGTGGCTGACGCCTTGAGGCCCATTTTGTCTTCGGGCGGGCCGAAGCGGAAGCCGGGCATGTCGGGCGTCAAGAGAAAAGCGGTAATGCCTTTGGTGCCCTTTTCGGGAGCGGTCAGGGCGAAGGTGACGAAAACCTTTCCGTGAAAAGCGTTGGTGATCCAGGCCTTGGTGCCATTGAGAATATATTTGCTTCCCTTCAGCACGGCCTTGGTTTTTAGCGCCCCCGCATCCGACCCCGCGCCCGGCTCAGTCAACGCGAAGCCGCCGATACCGCCGCCCGAGGCGAGCGGCCGCACGAATTTCTCCCGCTGCGCTTCCGTGCCGTGCGCATAGATCGGCCACAGGCAGACCGAATTAGTGACCGAAATCGTCACCGCGGTGGAGGGACAGACCCGCGCGATCTCCTCCATCGCCAGCGCGTAGCTGATGCAATCCATACCCGAGCCGCCGTGCGATTCGGGGATGGTCATGCCCAAAAGCCCCAGCTCGCCGGCCTTGCGGATGACTTCCTCGGGGAATTCCCCTTTCTTGTCGCGCGCGAAAGTGCCGGGGCGGATCTCTTTTTCCGCAAACTCGCGCACCATCGCGCGAATCAGCTGCTGGTTGTTGCTGTACTGAAAATTCATGGGCGGGAATGGTAGCAAAGTTCCCGGAGGCAGAAACCGTTTCGGTGGGAGATGAATAAATAATTATTCACGCGCTTTTCCGCGCGACTTTCCACGCGACTTTCAACACAGGCACGCAAGGGCGGCGCGTCCAAGCCCCATTCCCCGGCGATGCCGCTTATAATTCAGGCGAATATTCAGGCGTATTTTCAAGCGCCCATGCAAATGCCTATTCAAGCGCTGGGCGACAGCAAGCCGCCACCGGCTGGACACAACCCCATGGGAATTTTTGACAAACTTACGGCCGGGAAAGACGCGATGCTGGCCATCGCGAAGGGCGATCATTTGACCGCCGGGCGGATTTTTCTGAAGGGCGGCGATCAGGCTAAGGCGTTGGATCAGTTTTTCCGCGGCAAGCATTACCTGGAGGCAGCGGAGATCTATGTCGAGAAACAGGATTTCGACCGCGCCAGCGACATGTTCGCGAATGAGGGCGATTTCGTGAAAGCCGGCGAGATGGCCGGTAAAGCTGCGCTGACCGCCACCGATGTCCGGCAGAAACAGCTTTACGGGAAAGCCGCCTCCTTCTATGAAAAAGCGGAAAAACCGCTGCCTGCGGCGGACGCTTATGAAAAGGCGGGCAACCTGCAAAAAGCGGTGTTGTTTTACGAACAGGCGCAGGCCGGCGAGCGGGCGGCGCAGATCTACGCGAAGCTCGGCGATCGG
>JAYVQF010000165.1:0-27099 GCA_043777195.1 Thermoanaerobaculia bacterium | reverse complement strand
GCGCGCATGCCCGAAGGCATGTAAGCGACGAGCAACGAAGCCAGTCGGGATGAATCGGCGGTCAGACTGTTCATTTAATTTCTTTACGACCCCTAAACGCCAAACCCAAAACGGCGAATTGCAGCGCCCAGTGCGGGGCCGTCAATCGAGCGGCGTGGATTCCTGAGGCGAAGGATTATCTTTGCGCAGCAGGCCGTCGCGGATATTGGCGCGAGTATAAAAGGCCTCCCCGCCCCGCTTTTCCACGGTCAGCGAACTGGCGAGCCGCCGCCGGGTGATGCGCACGCCGGTGAAGCGGGAGTAGTCGGCGCCGGCGGGGCCGAGGTAAAAATACTCGGAGGTCACCGCGCCGAAAGTGGAGTTGGGATCGGTGAATACCCAGCCCCGATCGGGAAAATAAATTTCGATGAAGCGGTGCAGCGCCGCGTCCTTGAGTTCAATGCCCGTTTTTGTCCTCGGCAGGTAAATTCCGGTCACGGCGCGTCCCGCGATGCCGGCCTCCTTCAGCCATTGCAGCGACAGCGAGGCAAATGCCACGCAGTTGCCGCGGCCGGACTGGAGGGCCGCGGCGGAGGATTCCGCGCCCTCGGCGCTATAGTGCAGCCGTTTTTTCACCGCATTCAGAATTTTGGCGGCGGCCTGATACACCGTCTGGCTGCCCGCCGCAAGCCGGGCGCCTTCGCTGCCGGGTTGCAGTGCCACGCGCAATTCTGCGAGGCTTTTTTCCGGCGGAATCGGCCAGACCGTGCGGCTGCCCAGCGGCGCGAAACTCGTGGCAACGCGAATTTTCGCGATACCCGCCGCCCCGGCGGGCAACAGCGATTGGGCGAAGCCGTTGTTCCCGTAGGCAACGGGTGGCGGGCCGCTCCAGTCGTAATCTGCGGTCTCGCCTCCCTCCAGCCGGTCTGCGCCCGCGAAAAGAACCAACGACATGGCGCAAATCGCGCCGAACAAAATCGGTGCTGTCCACCGCCCGAAAATCATCCCGGAATTCCCGCCGGGGCGGCCCCGGCCTTGTAGATGGTGTCGAGCACGCCATTCACCAGGCCGCCCGAACCGCCTTCGCCGAATTTTTTGGCTATCTCGATGTATTCGTTGAGCACGACCTTGGGCGGCACTTCGGGACAATGGCGCAGTTCATAAACCGCCAGGCGCAGGAGATTGCGATCCACGGGCGAGAGGCGTTCGATGCGCCAATTTTTCAGCGCCGGAATGATCACCGGATCAAGCTCCGCTTGAACTTTTGCGGCGCCGAAAAAAAGTTCATTGGTGAATCGCCGCAGCGAGGGAGAACCGCCGGTGGCATCCCAGAAATCGGCGGAGACCTTTTCACTGGAGGCTTCGCCATTGGCCCTGGCGCCTTCCAGGCTCATCAGCAATTGCAGCGCTTTTTCACGCCCCTGCCGTCTAAGTCCGGACATGGTCGGCGGTCTATTTCCGCCGTGCCGTTTTGGCAAACTGACGATGCAGGTTGGCCATCTCGACGGCGGCCTGTGCCGCCTCCGCGCCTTTGTTGCCCATCTTGCCGCCGGCGCGATCAATCGCCGCCTCCAGCGTCAGTGTGGTCAAGACGCCATAGATGACCGGCACCCCGCTCACCAGAGCCGCGTCCCCGATTCCGCGCGTGCATTCCCCCGCGATGTACTCAAAGTGCGGGGTTTCCCCCTTGACCAGCACACCCAGGCAGATGACTGCGTCGTGATCTGCGGCCAGTTTGCGCGCGGTCAGCGGCAATTCAAAGCAGCCGGGCACCCGGGCCAGGGTAATGGCGCTGTCCGCTACGCCGGCGCGGGCAAGCGCGCCCAGGGCCCCGGATAACAGCCGCTCGCCCACGAATTCATTGAATCGAGCATAAGCGATCGCAATACGCAGGCCGCGGCCGGTGGATTCCCCGTGTAAGTCGCGCATGGTTGGACAGAGATTTTACCACTTTAAAGAAACACTTGAAGTGCTGAGCCTGGCTGAATCAACCAGATCAAGTTTGCGCCGCACCCCGGGGGTTCTTGCTGGAAGCTTACGGCAGGACGAATTGCACTTCTTTGTCGCGTCCCGCGGTTATGGAGGTCGACTGTTTGTCAATCAGCTGATTGGGATTGTCGGGATCAACCACGCCTATCATATGGGAACCCACGGCAATCGTCTTTTGGATAATTGGCGTTTCACCCGCGGCAAAACCGTCAATTCGTACGGGCGTCCCGGAGGGCCGGCTCTTGATCGTGACTGTGCCGGTTGCCGGTCGGGGAAGAGCGATCTCGATTTTATCCCCGGCCTTGATTTCGACAGTTTTCAACACATGGGCAAAAATTTCGGCAATCGCCAGCTCCAGTTCATATTTCCCGGCCGGTAAATCGTGCGGCTGCCCCGCCATCCAGGGTTTTTCCTTGCTACCCTTGACCCGAATAAGCCAATTGCCACCGGTCACCAGCACAGTGCCGCCCGGGGCCGCCGGTACGGAGGGAACCGATTGCGCCCCGGAAGCCGCGGAATTCGCCGCGGACATCGGGGAAGACGCCGGCGTGGACGCCGGGGTGGTTGTCGGAGTGGAGCCAGGTGCGGAAGCCGTGCCAGCGCCTTTCTTGGCCGCGAGTGCCAGCTGCAGCGGCGAGGGATCGACCCCGGACGCATTGGTGGAAAGCGTTTCGTAGCCTGCAAGTTCCAGGCGGATGGTATGGGTGCCGCAATCCGGCAGGTCTAACTGCGCGGGCGTATGCAGTCCTGAATCAAGATCGCCCAGAAAAATTTTTGCACCAGGCGGCGTGCTGTTGACGCTCAGTTTGGGCTTGTAGGTTTTCAACTCGACCACCACGCGCCCGCCATTCGCCGCGGCATCGTCGTAGGTGATTTCCCGGTTTCCGCGCAATGGACATTGGCCGCCGGTGGTAGCAAGTGTTCCGATCAACTGATGGCGGATGCCCGGCCGGTCTTCCACAATCAGTGTTCCGGAATTTCCATCCAGCGAAAAATCCGCGCCCTTCGTGGGCTGGGATTCCGGCAACAGTGTGATAGCCGGCCGGCCGGCGGCAGCGCTGGCGGGAGCGGAAGCGCGCCGGGGCATGAATTTCCAAGCCAGGATCACCGCGGCTAGAACCACCACGAGTACCCCTGCATAAATCAACCCGGCCCCGCCTTTTTTGGGTGGCGGGATGGCCGCCGACACCGACCGGCGCGGGTCGGAATCGGCCAGTTCGGGCAATCCCGGCAGGGTGCCGGTGGCGCCGCCCATGGAACGGCCGGGAAGCGATGGCGCCGCCGCGATGGACCGTCCGATTTGCGTCGCTGCAGATTCCGAAACCGGGGGCGGCGTGGGCTTGACCGGCTCGGGCTCCGTGCCCCGTTCCGTCAGCAAATGGCGCAACGCAGCGGCGAATTCCGCGCCATTCGCATAGCGGTCATTGGGCGCTTTAGCAAGCGCCTTGATCACCACCGCATTGACGGCGGCGGGAATTGCGGGGAAATGCAGGTTGACCGGCTGCGGAGTTTCATGCAGAATCTTGTAGATGACGGTCGAGATGCTTTTACCCGTGAAGGGGCGCGCAGCGACCAGCATTTCGTAAAACAAAACCCCCAGCGAAAATAGATCGGAACGGCCGTCAAGTTCCTGTCCCTGGATCTGTTCGGGCGCCATGTAATTCGGCGTGCCCACGAGCATGCCTGCCTGCGTGATGGAAGTGGACGGGTTTTTTGCCAGGCCGAAATCGGTGATCTTGATCTGCCGGTTATCCACCACCATCAGATTCGCCGGCTTGATGTCGCGATGAACCACCTGATATTTGTGCGCGTAATCGAGGCCCTCGGCCGCTTGGCGGATGTAATCCACCACTTTCTGCCAGGGAAGAAGATGCTCCCGCTCACAGAATTTCTCAAGCGACTCCCCTTCGATATACTCCATGGCGATGTACATCTCGCCGTCTTCCTCAGATACATCAAAGATGGTGACGATGACCGGGTGCAGCAGTTTCCCAGCCGCCTGGGCCTCGCGCAGGAATCGTTGCCGGTTTTCATCCCGTTCGCTGTCGGGAATGTTGGCATCCTGAATAATCGTTTTGATCGCAACCAGTCGGTCAATTTTGGGATCGTGGGCCAGGTAGACCTGTCCCATCGCCCCCTTGCCCAGCACCTTGATGATGCGGTACCGGCCGATATGTTCGCGCGGCTTGCTGGTCATCCGCCGGTGATTTTGTCATGTCTGGCGGCTTGCTGTTAAAAAAGATGGAGGGGCCGAAAACCGGATTTCGGGGGCGATGATCGCGCAACATGAAAAACGGCGGGGCATGCGCCCCGCCGTGATGAACTCCCCGGATGACCGGCCGCTGAAAAGCGGCGCGGAATCAGCGTCCGAAAGTGCCGCTGGCGGGAGGACGGTTCTTCATGGTGATGGAGCGCATGTATTCCATCAGGTTGAGCGCGACGGTGGCGCTGGTGCCCTGTTCGATGAGCGCGATTTCATCAGCCGCGAACTGCACGATCTGTTCGTACTGGCGCCGTTCCTGATGGCTGAGCGGTTTGACCGCGTCCTGAATGGCGAGGATTTTCGCGGCCGCAAGATGGTCGGTGGTTTCGCCGCGCATGGTGAAATCAGTGAGCAACTGGTTGCGTTTGCGCCAATCGCTCTCAAAATCATTGGACAATTTGCGCAGAACCGCGCAGGCCGCATCGAATGTCATGGTGGCCGACGGACGGCGAAGGCCGACGCGGGTGGCGTTACCGACAGGCACCCGGATGGTGGCGTGACCGACCCCGTTGACCGGCTTGAGCAGGAGGAAATCCATGCCGACCTCATGCACCGTCATTTCGTAACGGCACAGACCCTGGCGCGGGTAAAAGAGCACATCGCCCAATTTATAGGTGGTTGTTTTGGCGTTCGCGCCGCCTTTGACCGCGACCAGTTTGACGGGCAACGGGGTGGCGGCTTTCGCGGGCGCGCCCTTTTTCGCTGCGCCATTGACGGCCGGCGAGGCAGTCTTCTTGCCGCCCTTGATCAGCTTCAAAACGGGCGCCTTGACCGTGACCTTGGCCAAGGCGTTGCCTTTGAAGTTCGCCTTGGTAGCCGATTTGGCGATTGCTTTTTTGGCGATAGCTACCGGCTTTTTAGAGGCTTTAACCGCACTCTTGCCAGCACTTTTTGACGATTTTGTGCTTTTAACCGATTTGTTCGGTGGTTTTGTAGGCATTTTTTTGGTCATGGTAGTAGAATTATACCCGATGTTGCGGAAAATAGCAAGAAATCGCCCTCTAACCGCCTGGGTTGCCTATGAATTCAGCCTGGGCCCGTTTTCCGCCTTTTTCCTGACCCTGCTTTTTCCCAATTATCTTGAGACCCTGATCGGCGATCCCAAGCTGACCGACAAATATTGGGGATTGACCAATTCCATCACTTTGGCGGTCGTCGCCGTCACCACCCTGATCATCGGCGGAATGCTGGATCGAAAGGGCTTTCGTCGCGGCTTTTTCCGCTATGCCGGGATTACATGGCTGGTCTTTGCCGCGCTCGCATTGACCACCCACCGGCCGCTTTTCGCCCTGATCCTCTTCGGCATCGCGCTGCTTCACTATCAATGGGTCAATGTTCCATACAATGCCTATCTCAATGATCTGTCCGTAAAAGAAGATCGGGGCCGGGTTTCTGCAACCGGTTGGGCGGCCGGCTATTTGGGGAGCCTGATTTTG
The DNA here is from genome assembly GCA_043777195.1 of Thermoanaerobaculia bacterium. Lineage (GTDB taxonomy): Bacteria > Acidobacteriota > UBA4820 > JAYVQF01 > JAYVQF01 > JAYVQF01. The sequence goes on along the minus strand of JAYVQF010000165.1, from coordinate 21,432 downwards.
CTGCTGGCCGCTCTCCCGCTGCTGAAAGGTTCCGGAGATGCGGCGCGCGGGATGTGGCTAGCACTGTGGATTATTCCCATTTCGGGCTTGCTGTTTTTTCTTCCCGCCGCATTTCTGCTGCCCCGGGTTCCCGCCAAACCCGCCGAGGGCGTTCCGATCTGGGGCCTGTTGAAAATTCGTCCGCTGCTTTTTTTCCTGATTGCCAGCGCACTCTACATGGATGGCATCACCACCATCATCGAATTCGCCGGCCGCTTTGCGAAAGTGACGATCGGAATGTCGCAGACGGAGTTGATCGGCCTGTTCGTGATTCTGCAAATTTTTGCCGCAGCCGGCGCCCTGCTGATGGGCCAGCTTTCCGACCACTGGGGCGACCGGCCGGCGCTGCTTTCCGCGCTGGCGCTGTGGGTGGTCGTGCTCTGCGGCCTGAGTCAGATCTCGACCCGCCTGCCCTTCTTCATCGCTTGCGCCGGAGCGGGCGTCGGCATGGGCATGGCGGGTTCGGGCTCGCGGGCCTTTCTTTCACGGCTGATCCCCGTGGGCCGCGAGACAGAAGGCTACGGCCTCTTCGCCATCACCTCGCGCTTCGGTGCCATCTTCGGCCCGGCGCTCTTCGGCATGGTTTCCGCCCGTTACAACCAGCATATGGCCGTTCTGACCTTGCTTCCCTTTTTCATCGCCGGAGGCGTGTTGTTATGGCTGATGCCGCGCTCGGGTATGCCGGCGCCGGAGCCGAAGTCGGCGGCGTGATTCTGCGGTGCGGTTTACAATCCCGCCCGTAAAAACTCTGCCATGACCGCGCCTGACGATTCACTCGCCCCGCAACCGGCGCCCGCCCTCGTGGCCCCCTTTACACTGCCTGAGGAATGGGCGACCGTGACGCTCATCGCACTCAACACCCTGGCGTTCCTGGTCTGCGTCATTCTCAATCGCAGCCTCTTCACCTTTGATCCCGAAATCATGATCCGGCTAGGCGTGGATTACGGCCCCCGCACCACGAATGGCGAATGGTGGCGGATGCTCACCGCGATTTTTCTCCATTACGGCCTCATCCATTTCGCGATGAATATGTATGTCTTCTTCGACATCGGCCGGCTGATCGAACGGTTCGTCGGCGCGCGCGCTTTCCTGATCGTCTACCTGCTGTCCGGGCTGACCGGCAGCCTCTTCAGCCTCGCGCGCCACCCGCAAGCCGCGGGCGCGGGCGCGTCGGGCGCAATTTTCGGTCTGTATGGCGTGCTCCTGGCGCTGCTGGTGCGCCACCGCAAATCATTCACGCGGGAAGGGCTGCGGCGACTGGGCAAAGGGGCGCTGATCTTCGTGTTTTTGAATATCGCGATCGCCTCCATGATTCCCTTCATTGACCAGACCGCGCATCTGGGCGGTCTCGCCGGCGGTTTTTTCTTCGGCTGGTTTCTCTCCTTGCGAATTCCCGGCGAACCGCCGCCCCGGGAAGGACTGCGTGATTTTTTAATCGCAAGCGGAGGACTCCTCATGATCGCCTTCGGCGCTTCACGGTTGCCAAAAGCCACTGAAGGTCAATCCCGGTTCGAGCCGATCGAGATACAGCACCCCGCAATCTCCGGGAAAAAATCAAATCATTCGCAGATGCCCGCATAAAGAAATGAACCGATCTGGCATTAGAATATTTACATGCTTCGTGTCGGCCAAGCCGTTCGCATTCAACTCTCCCTCCGGGAATTCGCCGCGGATCGAGATTTCTCGGCCTTGCGCGAAACCCGCGCCCGCGGTGGCGCCTCGTTGCGCTCCCTGCTGAGCCGTCTGGCTGACGAGGGCGAGCGCTACCGCATCGTTTACCTCTACGGCGACGGCCGCTGTGATCTGACCTGGCGGGAAGGCGCAGGAGAGCGCTCGCTGCGCAATTTTCCCGTGAAATATCTGCGCGACTTTACCCCTCGGGAAATCATCCCGCAGCCCGCCGTGGAAAGTGATTCCGACCGGGTGAATGAATAGGGGCGGAAACTCTCGCGCTTATGAATCCCCTGGTACCCGATTTCATTTTGCTGCGCGATGCCGCAGGCGAACACGGCGGGCGCTTCGCGGGCGCCGCGCTGAGCGTGGATATCTCGGGATTCACCGCGCTGACCGAGCGGCTGGCGGTGCACGGCCGTGAGGGGGCCGAGATCCTCGCGGAAACCCTGCGCAACCGCTTCGATCCGCTGATCGCGGCGGTGGTCGCCGAAGGGGGCTTCATCAGCGGCTTTTCCGGCGACGGTTTCGTGGCCCTCTTTCCTGAGAAACCCGGCCGACCGGCTGCGATACGGGCAGACACTGCGGCACAGGCGATGATCGCGGAATTCCGCGCCCGGCCCGTCGTACACAGCCGCCTCGGCGACCATCCGCTGGGCCTGCGCGTCGGCACTGCGGTACGCGAAATCGAGTGGCGAATTTATCGCGGGCCTGACGCGTCCGGGTGGTATTTCTGCGGCCCGGCAATTGCCGCAGCCACGGCGGCGCAGCAAAATGTCGCGATCGGAAACTGGCGCCACGCCACCGACGCGCCGCTGCCGGATGAAATGTCGTCCGCAAGGTTGCCCCCCTCCTCCGTTCCCAATCCGTCCATCGCCGCGAAAAACGCAGCTTCTTTCATTGCTGAATCCGTGCGGGAATTTCCCCAGGAAGGGGAATTCCGCGATCTGACCGCGGTCTTCGCAGGATTTGAAACCGTTCCCGACCCGGAAGCGCTGGCGATCTCCCTCGCGGAGGCGGCGGCCCGCCACGGCGGTCATTGCTGCGGACTCGACTTCGGCGACAAGGGCTGGTCGGCGCTGCTTTTGTTCGGTGCGCCGCTGGCTCGCGAAGGGGATTCGTCGCACGCCTTGGATTGTGCCGTCGAACTCGCCGCAGGTCTTGCCGGCGCAGCCGCGCGTTGCGGGGTCACGCGCGGAATCGCCTATGCGGGGTTCAACGGAGGCCGCGCCCGCCACGACTTTACGGCGCTGGGGCCCGGCATTAACCTGGCGGCCCGACTCATGAGCGCTGCGGGTTCGCAGGAAATCCTTTGCGACAGCGCGGCGCACGCGGCGGCCCGCGGGCTGCGCGCCTTCGAGGCAGTGGCCGGGCTCATGCTCAAGGGGATCGCGGAACCCGTGAGCGCCTGGCGACTCAGTCATCGGGTGCAAGTCGGGCGGAAAAATATCACAGCGCTGGCGGGGCGGCAGGCCGAACGGGCGGCGCTTTCGGCGGCTCTCGCGCCCCTCTGGACGGGCGCGAATGGCGGAGAAATTGTGCTCACGGGGGAACCGGGGTCCGGCAAGACGCTGTTGCTTGAGCATCTGCGCGCGGCGCTGGACGGTTCGAAACAGGAAATCACCTGGCTGGAATGCCCCAGCGACGACATGCATCGCGATTCATTGCGGCCGCTCGCAGCCGCGCTGAGCGGCTGGGCGGGAACGCCATCCGATGCGAGCCCGGAAGCGCGCGCCGAGGTGCTGGCGCGAGCTCTTGCGGACCTGTCCGGGCGGCTGCCTGCCGGCGCGGATTCAGATCGCGCGGCGCTTTCGCGCGCGGCGCGCGTGCTGCCCGCAGTGTTTGGCGCCGAACTTGACTCCGATTTCACCGCGCTTGAAGCCCGTTTGCGCCATGACAACTTGTTGCAATCGCTCGCCGTATGGGTGCGTGCCTTGACTGCGGTCGGTGCCGTCATCTTCGCGGTCGAAGATGCCCACTGGCTCGATCCCGACAGCCGCACCGCGCTGGCAGCCATCTTGCGCGCCTGCCGCGACCGCCCGCTGGCCCTCATCTATACGCAGCGGCCCATGCCATCCGGGCTGGCCACCTCGGGAACGCCGGCACTGATCCTGCACTTGGGCGGTCTGAACGCGGGCGCGATGCAGACGCTGGCGGAACGGCAACTCGGCGGCCCGGCAAGCCCGGCGCTGCTGCGCTGGCTGGCGGCGCGCACGGATGGCAATGCCTTTTTCGCGTCGCAGCTGCTGGCGGAGCTGTCGGCGCGCAACGAACTGCGCGCCTCGCCGGACGGATTCACGGCACCGGCTGAAACCGCTCTGCCAGGAGGGGTTAATGCGATGCTGGTCGCGCGCCTCGACCGCCTTTCCGCGCCGGTGAAACGCACCGTGCAAATGGCCGCTGTTCTCGGCCGGGAATTTTCGCTCGCGGAGCTGGCGGCGATGCAGGACGATCCGGCGGAAGGGGCAACGATTGCGGCCGCTGCGGCGGCGGGCATCTGGAACGCACCGGCGCGAGGGTATTGTCGTTTCAGCCATGCCTTGCTGCGTGATGCCGCCTACGACATGCAGGCGCGGGCGCGGCTGCGCGAATTGCATGGCCGCGCGATGGCCTCCATTGAATCGCTGCACCGCGCGAACCTCGCGCCACACCACGCGACGCTGGCGCTGCACGCGGAGCGGGCGGAGGACGCTGCGCGCGCGCGGCACCACCTCGCCGCCGCCGCTGGAGCCGCCCGAGAGGGCTGGCGGTTGGCGGAGACGCTGGACTTCGCAGAGCGATGGTTACGCCTGCTGCCGGTCTCCGGTGAAGAAACCGTTCGCGCCCGGATGCTGGCGGCGGAAGCCTGCGACCGGTTGTCTCGCTGGGCCGACGGGCTCGTGCATTACGAGGCTGCGGAATGTGCGGGCGGTGACGCCCTGCGCCTGCTGGCACAGCGCGCCGAGTTACACCGGTTTCTCGGCCGCACTGCGGAGGCCTGGGCGCTGCTTGAGCGCTGCCTCGCCGACGCACGGAAAGCGGGGCAGACGCAGCTCGCGGCGGAGTGTCTCAACCAGCTGGGCAACCTCGCCTATGACGGCGGCGATCTGGAGGCAGGCCGGAGGTTGCGGGAGGAGGCGCTGGCGTTGTTCCGCGGGCTCGGCGATCAGAATGGCGAGGCTTGGTGTCTGAGCAATCTCGGGGTCATCGCGCGGGATCTGGGCCATCTGGAAGCGGCGGTTCGCGCCTACGATGAATGCCTGGCACTGCGCCGGGCGATGGGAGACCGGTTTGGCGAGGCGACGGTGCTCAACAACCTCGGCGTGGCGCGCGCTGATGGCGGGGAATTTGCCGCCGCTCGGGCAGCGTACGCCCGCAGCCTCGCCCTGCGCCGCGATATCGGCGATCGTTTCGGCGAGGCGAGTTGCTTGAACAATATCGGCGAACTCTCAGGTCTTTATCAGGGCAATCCCAGCGCCGCGCGCCGCCTCATCGAACGCGCGATCGGAATTTTTCGCGACCTTGGCAATGCCTATGGCGAAGGCTTCGGCCTGTGGAGCCTCGGCCAGGTCGAGTTGGAAGCCGGCGAATATTCCGTAGCGCTGCGGCGAATCGAGGCCGCCGAGACGGTGCTGGCGAAGATCAATGTCCATTTACCCGAGATCGCCTTCAATCACGCCGAGACTCTCTTGCGTCTGGGAAGGCTGAATGAAGCGGCGGCGGCGCATGCCGCTGCGATGAGCGACTCCGCTGATTCCGGCAATGCCCACGCTGAGGGTTTCGGCCATTTCGTCGCCGGGCTGCTCTGCCGGTTTCGCGGCGACGCTGATGGCGCAGCGGAGGCATGGAACCGTGCCGAGACTACCGCGCAACGCGCAAAGCTCGCCCGACTGCTGAGCTTGATCGCCCGCGAACGCGCAAAATCCATCCCACAGTCTGTATAATTCGCCTTCCGAAATCATTCTCCGTGGGCGGTTAGCTCAGCTGGGAGAGCGCGGCGTTCGCAACGCCGAGGTCGAGGGTTCGATCCCCTTACCGTCCACCAGCCGCCCTCTTGGGCGGCGACCACCAGCGCTTTAAATACTCAGTTTATTCCGGCGAACGACATTGCGCCGGCTGGTGTGTTATTTCGTGGGCTCCGCCCCCTACGCCGGGAATTCGCTGAACGCGAATTCGGCTACCCCTACACGGCCGCCTTACCCCGGCTTTGCCGGGGCCCCGGCGGCCGGTGCGTTGCACGCACGCAAGCGGCATTAAGAGTGTGATGCACTCATTTTTCTTCATTCATCGTTCATCGTTCAGCGCTCCGCATTCTCCCTTCATCCTTCATCTGTTTCGACAATCTCCTGCGCTTCGCGTTCGTCGATCAGGCCTGGCGGGAGATCCATGTGTAGCGATTTGCTTTCGCGATCGAAGCGGGGTTGGTAGGCTTGCACATAAGGAACCATCCTTTCGCCTTGCGGGGTTTGGATGATGAGCATGGGGCCGGCGGGATAATCATTGAGCGCGAGGATGCTGCCGAGGGTGCGGCCGGCGGGGTCGCGCAGCACGGCGCCGACGAGGTCGTGCACATAGGGTACCGGGTCGTCGGGATCGGGCGCGATTTCGCTTTCGGGAAGCCAGAGTTCGGCGTCATGAACGACGAGCGGAGACTTTGCGAAAGCGATCATCAATTTCTCCCCGCGCACGGTCGCGCGGGTCACTTCAAGCGGCTGCTGCCCGGTGGCTGACTTGATGAATACCCGCGTCAGGGTGAGAAATTTTTCGGCCGGCGCATCGGGTGCGACCAGCCATTCCCCCGCGGCTCCCCAGGGACGGAGCAGGCGGCCGATACGCCAGAATTCGGACATGAGAGTCGCGGGAATGACGGGCGGAAGCGGCATGCTGCCGCATCCCCACAGCCCGTCTTAACCCGTAATGTCGAGATGAATGCGCCCTTTCTCGTGGCGCGTGCCCGCGTCCAGCAGCGCGCGCATGGCAGCTGCGGTGCGGCCGGCGCGGCCAATCACGCGGCCGGCGTCCTCGGGGTGGACGCTGATTTCCAGCACCGTGCCGCCGGCTTCGCGTTCAAAACGAGCGCGCACCTGTTCGGGATGATCGGCGAAAGCGCGGGCGATCTCCGAGAAAAGCGGGGGCAGCAGTTCGAGGGTTTCGGTGCTAGACATGGCGGCGGCTCGTGAAAATTACTTGGCTTCAGCTTTCTTGGCCGGCTTGGCGGCTTTCGCGGCCTTGGCTTTTTTCGGCTTGGGCGCTGCGGCGGCATCCCCAGCCGGGGCCGCATCGGCGGCGGGAGCGGAGATCTTCGCCAGTTTCTTCACAGTCTCAGACGCCTGCGCGCCCAGTTTGACCCAGTGGGTGTAACGGCCGTGATCCATCGTAATGGCGGAGGGCTCGGTGCGCGGGTTGTAGTGGCCGATGATTTCGAGAAAGGCGCCGGAAGTGGGCTTGCGCGAATCAATGACGACGATGCGGAAATTCGGCTGATGCTTTTTGCCGTGACGGGCGAGTTTGATGGAGAGCATGAATGGATCCTGAATTCCTGAAAAGGAAAGATAAGATTTGAGGCAACAACGAGGGGGCGTTCACGGATTCCGACCTACCGCGACACCAGCGGGCGGCTCCGTGAGCAGGGGTGGAATTATAAGGGAAACGGGGCGGTCTGAAAAAAGCGCTGAGCGATGAGTGATTTGCGATCATCGCTTATCGTTTCTTCAGAGGCTCATCACATCCTTCTCTTTCGTTTTGAGCGCGGCGTCAAGTTCGGCGATGTATTTGTCGTGGAGTTTCTGGATTTGCTCGAGGCCTTTCTTCTCCTCGTCTTCACTGAGCTTCTTGTCCTTCAGCAGTTTCTTGAGCTTGTCGTTGGCATCGCGGCGGACATTGCGCACCGCAACCTTGCCCTCTTCCGTGTAAGTGTGAGCCTTCTTCGCCAGTTCCTTGCGCCGCTCTTCGGTGGGGGCGGGTACGGGAATGCGGATGATCTTGCCATCCACAACCGGATTGAGGCCGAGGTTGGCGTTGCGCACCGCCGTCTCGATCTCTTTGAGCATGGCGTGTTCCCACGGCGTCGCCACGATCAGGTGGGCGTCGGGCGTGGACATGTTGCAGACCTGGTTGAGCGGCGTGGGAGTGCCGTAATAATCCACCCGCACGGTGTCGAGCAGGGCCACCGAGGCGCGCCCGGTGCGCAACTGACTGAAATGGGTGCGCGTCGCCTCGATCGCCTTTTTCATCTGATCATCGGCATCTTTTTGAATCTGCGGCAGCATGGGAAACTCCTGTAGTGGGACGGCCATTATAAAGACTGGCAGCGCGCGAAAGGGCTGACGGGGCGTGAAAGTGACAGCGCGGCGGCGCCATTTCGGGTTGACGAGTTCGCGCGGGATAAGTAAGCTTGCGTTGCCGTCCCGGCAATGCCGGGCCGGACATTCACAGGAGAATCCCATGCTGCATAACTTCCGGTCGGTCAGCTTTTACGCCCTGCTCGCCTGCTGCGCGCTCGTCCTTCCCTTGCGCGCAGGCGATGATGAGACCAAGGACCTGATGACCGACGACGGCCGTCTTGACCCCGCCTGGTTTGGCGCGGCCGCCCCCGATTTCCACCGCTGCGAAGGCGATCGCTGCAAATTGGACAATAAAGAAGTCAGCTATGACTACCTCTGGGTGAAGCCCGGATTTTCACTGAAGGGGCATACGCTGCATCTGACGGAGTGGGCCCCCGCGGTATTTCGCGGCGCCGCCAAACGGGATGACGACGAGATGAAAAACGGGCGGCAGATCACGACTGATGCAGCCAAGGAATTCCTCAAGTCTTTGGGCAAAGCGTGGCAGGGAGTCGCGACCGTCAGCGCCGGCGCCGGCGATCTGGTGCTCACGGGCCGCGTGGTGGATACCCTCGGACCCGCCGGTTTCGGCGCGTTCCAATTTTCAAGCACCACCTACGATCTCAAAATCAATGACGCGGCAAGCGGCGAACTGCTGCTGGCGCTGCACACCCGCCATGGCAGCGGCCGGAAAGTGGTTAAGGATTTTTTTGAAAACAGCACGGAATTCCTGGTTCATCTGAAACAGGCGGAAAAACTGTACGCGATGGGGGAGACTCTGGCGGCAGCTGACGCACGACACAAAAAAGAGGCGGCCGCGGAGGAAGAGGAAAAGAATCGCAAGAAGAAGAAATAAGCGCTTCTAATTTGCTTTGGCACAGGGTGAATCAACGGGAATTTCACCCTGCCCTTCCATGTCCCGCGCGCGCGCAGGCGCATTGATCCCCGTTAAACTCCCGCCATGAGCCGCACGATCGCGACCCTCGACATCGGCTCGAATTCCATTCATCTGCTGATCCTGCGCGTTGAGCCCGATCTGCATTTTCGTGTGGTGGATCGCATGCGTGAAATGGTGCGGATGGGGGAATCGGTTTTCAATTTCGGGTACCTGACGCCGCCGGTGATGGAACGGGCGATGGAAGCGGTCGTGCGCATGGCGCGTCTCGCCCGGCTCAAGCAGGCCGAACCCTTGCTGGCCGTGGCGACCGCGGCGGTGCGCGAGGCCGCCAACGGCGGAGAATTTCTCCAGGCGCTTCATGAACGGCACGGCATCGCGGTGCGGGTGATCACCGGGGAGCAGGAAGCGCGCATGATTTATGGCGCCGCGCGGCGGGCGGTGACGCTGGGCAAAAGCCTCGCGCTCTTCATCGACATCGGCGGCGGCAGCGTGGAATTGACGGCGGGCGACCGCGACACAGTGCATGAAAGCGTTTCATTGAAACTCGGGGTGTTGCGGCTGAAGGGCATGCTCGGCCGCAAAGACCCGCCCTCCGCCAAGGCCGTGGCGCGATTGCGCCGGGAAATCGCCAAACAAGTACGGCCGATCGCCGCCCGCTATCGCCGTTACAAACTCTCCGCTGCGGTGCTTTCAGCGGGCACCTGCGAAGCCACCGACCGGCTGGCCTGGCCGGATGCACCCGAGGGTCTCTCGCGTGCGGCGGCGGGCGTGCACCGCGTCGCCGCGCTGCTGCCCGACTTGTCCCCCCGCCGCCGCAGCGAATTGCCCGGCCATGATCCCAAGCGGGACGACATCACCGTGCCGGGCGTGATTCTGGTGAGCGCGCTGTTTCGCGCCTTCGGCATCCGCCGCTATCAGGTTTCCGCCTGGGGATTGCGCGAGGGCGTCGCGCTTGATTACCTGGAGCGGCGGCGCAAATCATTCGCCGTCGCCAATATTTCTGATGATGTGCGCCGCCAGTCGGTGCTCGAGCTGTCGCGGCTCGGCGGCGAATTACAGCCGCATGGCCGGCAGACTGCGCACCTCACGCTGGCGCTCTTCGACCGGCTCAAACCCCTGCACCGGCTCAACCCCGCCCTCTGGCGCGAGCCCCTCGAATATGCCGCGCTGTTGCACGACATCGGCCACCATATCCACGGCGAACGCCATCACAAACATACCCAATATTTGATCTGTAATGCGCCGCTGCGCGGGTTTACCGCCGAGGAAATCAAATTGATCGCGATGATCGCCCGGTATCACCGTCGAAGCGAGCCCAGCACCAAGGACGGGGAATTTGCAGCGCTCGCGCCGGCCCAGCAGCTGGCGGTGAAGCGCCTGGCCGCTCTGCTGCGCTTCGCCGACGCCTGCGATCGTTCGCACAACGGTCTGGTGGGCGGATTCATTATTCGCCGCCGCGCCCGCCGCCTGCGTATCACGCTGCGCGCGCGTGAAGATGCCCAGCTTGAACTCTGGGCGGCGCAGCAACAAACCGGAATCCTGGAAAGCGCCTTCAATCTGGACGAAGTCACCATCGCTGCATCGGCGGCAAGGAAGAAATGAAAACACGGGCTCAATACACACGCGAGCAGAATTTTCTAAACCCCAGACCCCATGCCCCTCCCCTTTCACCGCCCCGCCGATTCGGCCGATTTTTACGCGCTGCTCGCGGACTGCCCGCTCATCCGCCTCCTGACCGTCGGCGATGAGGGTTTGCCTATGTGCGGACTGTTTCATTTTCTGGCCGGCGGTGACGGGATCGAATTTCATATTCTGCGCGGCAACCCGCAACTCGCGCATCTGCGCGCCCGCGGCGGTGTCATTGAGGCGGATGATTATCTCTCGCCGGTGCCCTCCCATTGGGTGGAACGGCACGACGGCACCCATTTCACGAGTTATTACCGCATGGCCCAGGCGGGCGGTGATTTTGCGTTTGATGAAGACGGCGCGGCGCTGGCGGTGCATTTCAACCGGTTTTTGCGCAAGTATCAGCCCGAGGGCGGATACGACCCCTATCCCGAGGACGACACCGCCGCTGAACGGTTGCCGGACTATGTCTTGATCCGCTTGACGGTCAACCGGCTGGCCACGCGCTGGCAACTGGGACAGAATCACCCGCCCGAACTGCGGCGCAAACTGGTGGACAAGCTGCGCACCCGCGGACGCGGCGGCGATCCGCGCTGCGCCGACGAAATCCTGCGCTGGATGATGAACCATCCTGAAGAGGATGTCGATCCGTTGAAGTATGAGTAGGCGACAGCGCTTAAAATTCCCCCGTGGCCGAGCCGACTGACATTCAGCGCGGGGATTTGAAATCCCATCCGCTCCCCACGCTGTTCATGGATCTGGGCGCGATGCGGGCAACGGGCACGCTGGCGCTCAGTCGCGACGGGCTCACCCGAACCATTCACTTCGAAGAAGGACGGCTGATCTTCGCCGCCTCCACCGACCCCAACGACCGGCTGGGCGAGGTATTGATACGCCAGGGAACCCTGAGTTTTGCCAGCCACAAACTCGCGGTCAAGAAACTCAGGCCGGGCGTCCGCCTCGGCGCGATTCTGGTCGGCGAAAAAATCATCCCCGCGGAGTCGCTGGTAGGCGCCGTACTCAGCCAGGTGCGTAGCATCGTGCTGGGCTGTTTTGCGTGGGAGCGCGGCGAGTTCGAGTTCACCCCCCGCCGCTCGGCCGACAAGGAAGTCATCCGCCTCGATCTTGAGGCGCGGGAAATCGTGCGCGAGGGAATGTTCCGCATCGAGAATGCCGCGGCGGTCATGGCCGGCGTGGGTGATCTCGATCTGGGCTGGCGCCTGACCCCCGAATGCGAAGCCCGTCTGGAAGGTTGGAAACTGGGCGGTGCGGAGAACCGGATTCTCGCATCGCTGGGTGAAACAAAATCGTTCACCCAGATTTCGGCGCTCGGCGTCATGCATGACTTTGATCTCGGGCGTTTCCTCTGGTGCCTGCAAGTGCTGGGCATCGTCGAACAGGTGAACGAAGCCGACGCTTCGCTGGACGCGATGATGGATGATGCATTCGGCGCGCAAAATAAAACCGCGAACAAAGCCGGCGACAAACCCGCCCCCCCGCCAAAGTTCTCGCCGCCGCTTGAAACCGTATTTGCGGCAGGCCGCCCCGATGACGGCGCTGGCACGCAGGAATTGCCCGCCGTGAATGCGCCGGTGGAAGAGCTGGCGGAGAGCGCCGCTGGGGTTGATTCGCCGGTCGAGTTCACCCTCGTCGCAGATTCCCCCAGTGACGAGTTCGAGGACGACGCCGGCTTCACCGCCGACGATCTTGAATTCGGGGCGGGCTCGGATGAACCCGCGATCACCGCCCCCAGCGCGCCGGAAACCGTACGCAAGACTGAGGCGCCGGCCGATGAAATTTCGCGCGCGCTCGCCGACTTCGGCGTGCGCCATAAAAAAATCATCGCCATCCTCGGAGAGAAATCAGCGGAAAAAACCGGCAGCTTCGTCGGATTCTGCCTGCGCGAAGTCCGTAAAAGCCACCCCCGCCTGTTTCAGGGCATGGAGCCCGACACCGCCGGCGAACTGCCGCTCGACAAACTGCTGGGCAACATCCGCACCCAGAAGTTGGCGAATTATTCCGCCGGCTTCCACGACCTGCACGATGTCCTCACCCGCCGCGCCCGCACCTGGCAGGGCATGGACACCGCGCGGCAATGCCGCGATCTCGCGGGCTTGCCGCCGTTTGAATAATTGACCCCATAAATTACCCCATGCCCATGCGCCTTGAACTCCTCTCCCTCTTCCCGGGGATGTTTGACAGCCCCCTCGCCTATTCGTTGGTGCGGCGCGGGCTGAAGAACGGCCATCTTTTCATCAACCCACACGACCTGCGTCTGTGGGGCATCGGCCCCCATCGCCAGCTCGACGATACCCCCTATGGCGGCGGCCCGGGAATGGTGCTCAAGCCCGAACCGATCTTCCGGGCTGTTCGGGATATTCGTGAATACTCCGGCATTAACGCCCCCGTGATTTACCTCAGCCCGCAAGGGGAAAAGCTCACCCCGTCGCTCGCGCGCGAATTGGCGGGCCATGAACAATTAATCTTCCTGTGCGGCCGTTATGAAGGGGTGGATCAGCGAGTCATTGACCATCTTGTTGATCGCGAAGTCTCCCTCGGCGATTTCGTGGTGGCGGGCGGTGAAATTCCCGCGCTGCTCCTGATGGAAGCGGTGATCCGTTTCGTACCCGGCGTGGTCGGCGACAGCGAATCGGTCCGCCTCGATTCCTTCAGCGACGGCGGCCTCGACTACCCGCACTACACGCGCCCGGTGGAATTCGAAGGGATGACGGTTCCTGACGCGCTCCGCTCCGGCAGCCATAAAAAAATCGCCGAGTGGAGACGGGACGCAGCAGAAGAGGCCACGCGCCGAAAACGCCCCGACCTCGCCCCGCCCCTCGTAGAAAACGCAGTGCCCTTCAGGAAGAAGAAGAGCTGAAGTAAATACAAACCGCGAAAAACGCGAACCACGCGAAAAAAGAATCGGGGTTTGGCTGATAGGTCCTTTTCACTCTGTTTTAGCGTGTTTCGTGTTTTTCGCGGTTTTCTTCCTCTTCAGTGCACTACAGTCCGTGAGCTTTGGCGGTTTCGTGCACGGCTTCGGTGAAGAGCGCGACCGCCTTGGCGGCTTCGGCGGCATTGATGACCAGCGGCGGGCAGAAGCGGACGGCGCTGGCGCCGGCGCCGAGCACCAGCAGCCCCTTGGTGAAGCAGCGCTCGACAATCTCGTCGCGCCACGGGGTCGCCATTGTCTTCTTCGCCTTGTCGCTGGTGATTTCGATGCCGATCATCAGGCCGAGGCCGCGCACATCGCCGACGATGGGCGAGGAATTCACCAGCGGTTTGAGCGCCGCCATGATTTCCGCACCGCGCACGCGCGCGTTTTCGATGATGCCGTTCTGCAGCAATTCAATGGTGGTGAGCGCCGCGGCGCAGGCGACGGGATTGCCGCCGAAGGTCGAGGCATGCGCGCCGGGCGGCCAGGTCATCAGGTCGGCGCGGGCGATGAGCGCGCCCAGCGGCAGCCCAGAGGCGATGCCCTTGGCGGTGGTGATGAAATCGGGAATGACGCCGGAGTGTTCGGCGGCGAACATTTTTCCGGTGCGCCCCATGCCGCACTGCACTTCGTCGGTGATGAGGAGAATCCCGTGTTTCTTCAACAGCGCATGCAGGCGCGGCAGGAAATCCATGGGCGGCACCACATAGCCCCCCTCTCCTTGCACCGCCTCGACGAAAACACCGGCAATTTCCGACGGGTCGACGAGATGACGGAAGATGGTGTTTTCGAGATGGTCGAGCACCGCGTCCACCGCGGTTTCCGGCGTGGAATTCATGGGCGGGCGATAGGGATTCGGATAGGGAATATGGGTGACACCGGGCATGCCGGGGAAAAAGCCCTTGCGCTGGATGGCGCGCGAAGCGGTGAGCGCAAGCGCGCCCAGGGTGCGGCCGTGGAAACAACCGTGAAAGGCAATGAACTGATGGCGGCCAGTGGCATATTTCGCCAGCTTGATCGCCGCTTCATTCGCCTCGGCGCCGGAATTGCCGAAGAAAACCCGGCGCGGAACATCCCCGGGGGCAATCTGCGCCAGCTTCTCGGCGAGGTTCACCTGCGCCGGGTAATAAAAATCGGTACCGCTCATGTGGATGAGCTCGGAGGCCGACTGCTGGATGGTCTTCACGACCTCCGGATGGCAGTGACCGGTCGAGACCACCGCGATGCCGGCGGAAAAATCGAGGAACAGATTTCCATCGGGATCTTCCACCACGGCGCCGCGCCCCTTCACCGCCGCGAGCGGGTAGCCGCGGGTATAGGAGGGCGAGACGAATTTCGCGTCCTTCTCGATAAGCGCCTTCGTCTTGGGGCCGGGAATCGGCGTGACGAATTTCGGAGCGCTGGCGTAATCGCCATCATAGTGCGTCGGGACGAACTTCAAGCTGTCGGTCATGGGGCGCCTCGTGGAGAGAGTGGGTTGGAAAGGCGCCAACGGAGGACTAAAACGATCCAACCGCGCCACGAACGGCGGAAATTATCTCAGGAAATTCTGAAAATAGTAACCCCCGCCGAATATTCTTCGGCGCACGCCAATTCCGTCACTTTGCAATTTGCGAAGACGCACGCTTTCTTTGTAGGGGCACGGCACCGCCGTGCCCGAATAATTTGAATCAGCCGCCAGGCTGCGCAATTGACCGACGGAAAGTTGGTGCGGCTGCACCGGATATTTTTAATCGGGCACGGCGGTGCCGTGCCCCTACAAATCGTCCCAAATGAAAATCAGGAAAATATCTTGGGTTGTAATGACGATGCCCAAAAATTCCATTTCCCTCATGTAGGTAAAATCTCCGGCATGCCCGAGTTCAAACTGGTTTCCGCCTACTCGCCCAAGGGCGATCAGCCCGGCGCAATCGCCAAGCTGGTGGCCGGACTGGAAAGCGCGGCGGCGAAGCAGGTGCTGCTGGGCGTCACCGGCTCCGGCAAGACTTTCACCATGGCGGAAGTCATTGCGCGCACCGGGCGGCCGGCGCTGATTCTTGCGCATAACAAGACCCTGGCGGCACAGTTGTTTTCCGAATTCAAGCATTTCTTCCCGGAGAATGCGGTCGAATATTTCGTCAGCTATTACGATTATTACCAGCCGGAAGCCTATGTCCCGCAGTCGGATACTTACATCGAGAAAGAATCGACCATCAATGAGGAAATCGACAAGCTGCGCAACCGGGCCACCCGGTCGCTACTGGAACGGCGCGATGTGATCATCGTCGCCTCGGTCTCCTGCATCTACGGCATCGGCTCGCCGGACACCTATGCCAACATGAGGGTGCCGCTCAAAATCGGCGACACCATGCCGCGCACCCAATTGTTGCGCCGCCTCGTTGACAATCAATATGAGCGGACGCCGCTCGACCTCGGGCGCGGACAGTTCCGGGTGCGCGGCGACACCGTGGAAATCCGCCCCGCGTCGGAAGACCAGACCGTGCGCATCGAACTCTTCGGCGACGAGATCGAGGCGATCTCCATGGTGGATCCGGTCACCGGCCGTGCCAGTGAATCGCTGAAGGATTACACGATCTATCCCAACAGCCATTACGCAACGCCAAAAGAAAAGACGATGAAGGCGATCGAAACCATCAAGGCGGAGCTGAAGGATCGTCTGGCTGTGCTGAATGGTTCGAATAAATTGCTCGAAGCCCAGCGGCTGGAGCAGCGCACGCTCTTCGACCTGGAGATGCTGGCCGAGGTCGGCTACTGCTCCGGCATCGAGAATTATTCGCGCCATTTCACCGGCGCCGAAGTCGGCGAGCCGCCCCCCACGCTGCTGGATTACCTGCCTGCGGACGCGCTGATGTTCATCGACGAATCGCACGCGACCGTGCCACAATTGAAAGCGATGTACAACGGCGACCAGGCGCGCAAGAAGACCCTGGTGGAATTCGGCTTCCGCCTTCCCTCTGCGCTCGACAACCGGCCGCTCAAGTTCGAGGAATTCTGGCACCGGGTGCGGCAGACCATTTTCGTCTCGGCGACGCCTTCGAAATTGGAGATCGAATGGGCGGGCGGCACGCCGGGGCTGCCGCCGGAAAAGCAGACCGGCTTCATCGCCGATCAGGTCATTCGCCCGACCGGTCTCATGGATCCGCCCATCACCATCCGCCCGGTGAAAGGCCAGGTGGACGACCTGCTCGGCGAAGTCCGGCTGTGCAGCGAAAAAAACCAGCGGGTGCTCATCACCACCCTCACCAAGAAGATGGCCGAGGAGTTGTCGGTCTATTTCCGCGAGAACGATGTCAAGGCCGAGTACCTCCATTCCGATGTTGAGACGCTGGAGCGAGTCGCCATCCTGCGCGAACTTCGACAAGGCGTGCACGACTGCCTCATCGGCGTCAACCTATTGCGTGAAGGATTGGATCTGCCCGAAGTCGCGCTGGTCGCGGTGCTCGACGCCGACAAGGAAGGCTTCCTGCGCAGTGAAACCTCGCTCATCCAGACCTCCGGACGCGCGGCGAGAAATTTGGAAGGGCGCGTGATCTTCTACGCCGACACCATCACCCGCTCAATGCAAGCCGCTTTGAACGAAACCGACCGGCGGCGGCTGAAGCAGGATGCCTACAACAAACTCCACGGCATCACCCCGGCCAGCGTCAAGCGGGATCTTGAAGAATTGCTGCAGTCGGTGTATGAGCAGGATTATCTTGATCTCGAGAAAGTCGCGGAAGGGCTGGGCAGTTACAAAACCCCGGCAGAGATTGAGAAGGAGATCATTGCGTTGACGAAGGAGATGCTCGGGTTTGCTGAGAAATTAGAATTTGAAAAGGCGGGGAGTGTGAGGGAGCGGATTGCGCGGTTGAGGCAGGCGGAATTGGGGGTTTGAGAATGTTCTTACTGACCTGTCCCCCAAAAAGCGGGCCAGCGTAAATGTGAGTCTCCGGGGAAAATACCCCTTTCTAAGGAGACGGTCATGAAATTGTCGCGCCCGAGGACAAATCGCATACAGCTGGGGATTAATACTGCGGCCAGGTCGAAGTCGTATTCAATACATTCCCCAATCCGAGGAAATCCACGCTGAAGCGGTAGTCGCGGGTGAGCTGGCCGCCGAGGGTGCGCAGAAGCACTTGCGTGACAAGGGTTGCGCACTGGCTTTTGAGCCGGAATTGGAAGGTGCGGTCCTGCCAGGTGCGCTGCTCGATGTTATAACTGAGCGAGGTGGCGATGCCGAAATGATCGGAGAAAAAATCACGGCTGGCGAGCACGCGAACTTGCTGCGACGCGAGTGCCTGACTCAGAGGCGAGGTGGAAGTGCCCTGGTTGAGCGCGAACTGCGAGATATTGACCGAGTTCACGCGGAAATAGCTGAAGTCGAGATAGCCGGAGTGCGCGCCTTCGTCAAAGTGGCCACTGAGGGCGACAGAGTCGGTGTGATTGCCGACCAGGCTGTAAAAATAACGGCCGTCCAGTGAGAGCCGGTCCCCCAGCCGCCAGCGCGCGGTCAAGCCGGCCGGCCCCCAATGCGAGGTCGTCCCGTTGGCGTTCACCGTCAACGGCGCGGCGGCCGAATAGCGGAAGGAAAGATCGGCGCTGAGCCGTTCCTGGGGAAGCGCCTCAGGCGCGGTCTTGCTGGCGATCCGGCTGCGGAAATTGAGGGTGTATAGCTTTTCGCCGGAGGCAACCAGATCCATCGCATCGTAAACCGGAACACGGTCTTGACCACTGACCACGGAGGTTGTGCTGTAATCCAGATCCACGCCGACGCTGTGGCGCCAGGCGCTGCCATCGAGATTTTGCCGGGTGTGGAAGAGCGTGGGGCCGATCAGCGAGGCGCGGCCGCGAAAAAAGCTGCGGGTCAGCGGCACATCCACCGCCTGGGGCGCGGTTGCCGCAGTCAGCGGGTTGGTGGTCTGGGTGTAATGCTGCCAGGTGCCGGCGAGGTCGAACTTGGCCTTCAGAAGCGGCGTTGCGAGGGGGGCCCAGGTGAGGCGCGGCGCGAAGGTGATGCGGCGGTAATCAAACCGCGTTGCGCCGGGCAGGGGAACGAAGCCCGCGGAATAATCCTTGCGCAGCGCGTCATATTCGAATTCCGCAGCGCCGGTGAGCTGGTCGAACAACCGCGTTTCATTGAGATGGAGATTGAGCGACGGCAATGCGAAGGAGGTCAGTTTGGCGCCGACGAATTGCTGCTCCTGCCGTTTGGCCGACAGCCGCCAGCCGAAGGCGGGGATTTCCTGGCTCAGACGCACTTCCGAGGCATTGAAAGAGCGGGACACGGAATTGTATGAACGCGCGTATTGCTGGTTGAAATAGACATCGGATACGGCGTGGATATCGGCGTAGATAAGAAAATCCCGGCCGAAGGGTTCGTAATGATTGAAATCAATGGACCAGCGGCGGCCGTCGCTTCCCACGGCCCTGAGAAAGGCGTCGGGTTTTTCCCGTTCTTGAATGTAATAGGCATCAACCTGGCCGAAGGCACGGGCGCTGGGCTTGTACCGCAGTTGCTCTCCCCACCCCTGCCCCAGGCGGGAGTAGAGATCCAGCGTGGTCGCGCTGTCGAACCAGCCCACCGGCGCCCAATAAAAAGTGTTGGACAATAAATAGCCGCCGCGTTCGCCGTAGCCGAAGCGCGGAACCAGCATGCCGGTCGTGCGGGCGTCCTTGATGGGATAGAGAATCCAGGGAATCCACAACAGCGGCACCGGGCCCGTATGCAGGCGGGCATTGGTCAGGCGCATGTAGTCGTGGAGATCCACGCGCGCGCGGGTTACCCTCAGCGTCCAGTAGGGAACCTTCTGCCGGCAGGTGGTGATGACGCCGTCATGGATGATGTAACGCATCGGGCCGGTTTTTTCCACCCGCTCGCCGGTGATGTCGTAGGGCGCGGAATAAAGGCGCACTTTCTCCGCTGTGCCGGTCTGCGCGACCGAATCGTAATCCAAGCGGTCGGCATACAGCGTGGTGTCGCTATCCTTGAACACCACCCGTCCGGTGGCAATCACCCGGCCGCTGGCGGCGTCGTATTCCACCCGGTCCGCCTGCAGCGTATATTCGCCGGTGTCGAAAAGGACATTCTGTTCGGCGCTGTAAACCCCGTCGCGAATGATCTGAATGGGGCCGTCGCTGGTGACATAGATGTCCTCCCAGCGCTGCGGGGCCCTGAGATGGGCGGCGCTGCCGGACGCAATGGCGACGGTTTGCGCTGCCAGCCGGGGAGCGGCCAGCAGAAGAATGAGCGGCAGCGCCCTGCGAATCGCGGTCAGCACAGCGGTGATTTTAGCGGCGGGTCGGCGCGGGGCGGTAAAAAAATATCACGAAATCACCCGCGCCGGCGCCAACCGGGAACCCAGGGCCACAAACGAGCTCGTCTCAGCTTTTTCCAGAAGACCCGATTTTTTGCAGGTAACCCTGCGCCCTTTCGGCGCCGCTGCCGTTCACGCCGCGCAAATAGCGGCGAAACGCGGACAGGTCGCGGCCGCGCAGGCTGCCCAGGATGAAAGCCGCGCCGCCCGCATCAATCTCTCCCAAGGCGCTGAAAAAAGTCGCGGGCTGTTTGTTGGCGATCGCCGCAAGATAAGGCAGCAGGCGATCCTGCAATTTTGCGTCGTGAAAATAAAGCGAGCGCAGCAATTTTTCCGCCGCAGGCGCGGAACCGGCCGCTGCCATGGCAATCAGCCGGTCCTGGATCGGTTCGTACAGATCGGGGCGCAGGCCGTACGGGGAATATTCCTTCAAGCTCGAGGGCTGGCTGCTGATGAAACGGTCGTTATCGGCCGGCGCCCCTGAAAGCTGTGCCGCCATCAGCGCTGCGGCGCTGCGGGCAAGCGGATTTTTTTCATTCTTCGCATACCAGTCGGCGATGGGCAGCAGGCATCCGGCCTCCGCCACCAAGGGAGAGGGCGACAGCGCGTTGATGAAGATTGCCGCTCGGGTAGAGCCGTCGTCGCCTGCGCGCAATCCCGCCAGCCGCGCGGCGCAGGGCAGCGTCAGATCGCCCGCGGTGGGCGGCGGCAACAAGATGCCCCGGCCGTTCACCGGAGGTGGCGGCTCCGGCGTGATGACCACCGGCGGCGCCGAATCGGGCGGCAGCGGCGGCGCGGTCTCCGGCTTGTTTTTTCCGCAACCTGCCGCCAGCAGGCCTGAAACAACCAGAAATAATAATTTTTTCATAGGGATTATCCGTTTATCTCTTCACCAGCAGCACCACGCATTGCGCGGCGATGCTTTCGGCGCGGCCCAAGCTGTCAAGACCCTCATTGCGCTTGGCCTTGACCGACACCCGCTCCAGTCCAATCTCGAGCAGTTCCGCAATGGTTCGCCGCATGGTGCCGATGAAAGACGCGAGCTTGGGCGTTTCCAGGATGATGTTGCAGTCCAGATTCATGATTTCATAATTATCGTGCTTGAGGTGGCGCAGGGTTTCCATCACGAATTGGGAGGAGGACGCCCCCTGCCAGCGCGGATCGCTGTCGGAAAAATGCTGGCCGATGTCGCCCAGCCCCGCAGCGCCCAGTAGTGCGTCTGTCAGTGCGTGCAGGAGCGGATCGCCGTCGGAATGGCCGTCCGGCCCGCTATCCCCGGGTATTTCGACGCCGCCGATCATCAACTTGCGACCGTTTACCAGGGGATGAATGTCGAACCCCAGTCCCACCCGGAGCGTGGGCAGCGAGGCCGGGCCGGCTGCGGGCGGACGGGCGGGCGACTTGCGCGCCACGCGGGCGCGGGTCACGGATTTACGGGCAGCCGGACGAACCGGAACGCGCGGTTGGCGACGGGGGGTCATGCGAGAATTCTAATGTCGGCCGCGAGAAATACCGGAGTAGGATTATTCGCCAATCTGCTCAGAAGGCGGATACTCGGCGTCTGTTATCTTAGGGGTCGTAAAGAAATTAAATGAACAAAGATGACTGCCGAGTCGCCCGAATGGCGAGGCGCGAGGAGCGCGCATGCCCGAAGGCATGTAAGCGACG
>JAYVQF010000164.1:0-7285 GCA_043777195.1 Thermoanaerobaculia bacterium | reverse complement strand
CGGTGCTCGACGATGTACTGGGGTTGGTGCTGCTCGCCGCAGTGCTGGCGATCATTCCGAATGAGGGTGCGGGAGCAACCCCCGCGCCGGGCGCGCTGCACGCCGGCTTGCTCGCACTGGGCAAAGCCGCCGGTTTTCTCATCGTCGCGCTGGCGGCCGGGATGCTCTTCACGAAGAAATTGTTCCGCCTCGCCGCGAAGCTGGAGGCGGAGAAATTGCTGCTGGCGCTGGGGCTGGTGCTCTGCCTGCTCTTCTCGCTCGGCGCCGCGGCGGCGGGGCTGGCGCCCATCGTCGGGGCTTTCGCCGCCGGGCTGGTGCTCGAACCGGCCCATTCGGAATTTTTCGCGGCGCGCGGGGAACAATCCCTTGAAGATCTCCTCCACCCGCTCAGCGCCACCCTCGCGCCGGTCTTCTTCGTCTGGTTCGGCGCCTCGATCGACCCGGCCGCGCTCCTCAGCCCCGCCGCGCTCGGCTGGGGGGCGGCGCTGAGCACCATCGCCATCGCTGGAAAATTATTCTGCGGCCTCACCGCCGATGGGAAAACCGCCGACCGCTGGCTGGTCGGTCTTGGCATGATCCCGCGCGGAGAGGTCGGACTCGTCTATGCCGCCTACGCTGCGGCGCACGCCGGCCTCCTCCCCGCCCCGCTCATCGGCGGCTTGGTGCTGATGGTACTGGTCACCACGCTGGTCACCCCGCCGCTGCTTGCGGCGCGCCTGCGACGGATGGTCGCGGAGAGCGGATAGGAGAACAGGAAGCAGCAAGGACTGGGAATGACATCGCGCCTGTTCGGGCGGGCTGGCTTGTTCCGCTGGCGATCCGCCTAGAATTGCGGGCAATGGTCGCGCCCGCTGTTGCCCCTGCGCCGGTCGAGAAATTCATCGTCCGCTGGCAGGCAGCTGGCGGCAGTGAGCGCGCCAACTATCAGCTTTTCCTCACCGAGCTGAGCGAACTGCTGGAGCTGCCCAAACCGGAACCGGCGGGCGAGGATACCCGCGACAACGCTTATGTCTTCGAGCGGTGCGTCACCTTCCTGCACGGCGATGGAACAGAATCGAAGGGGTTCATTGACCTGTACCGGCGCGGGGCGTTTGTCTGCGAAGCGAAGAAGGTCAAACAGGCGTCTGCCACCAAGGGCTTTGACGAGGCGTTGCTGCGCGCCCGCTCCCAGGCGGAGCAGTACGCCCGCGCCCTACCCGCCACCGAGGGGCGCCCGCCGTTCCTGATCGTGGTGGATGTGGGAAATGTCATCGAGCTTTACGCCGAGTTCACCCGCTCCGGCGCCACTTATGTTCCTTTCCCTGACCCTCGTTCGCACCGCATCAAACTCGCAGACTTGCGCGACGAAGCGCTGCGCGACCGGCTGCGCAAGGTGTGGCTCGACCCGCTCGCGCTCGACCCCACCCGCCAGAGCGCGCGCGTCACCCGCGAGATCGCGGCGCAAATTGCCACCATCGCCAAATCATTGGAAGCGGCCGGCTATCATCCCGAACAGGTCGCCGGATTTCTCAGCCGCTGTCTTTTCACCTTCTTCGCCGAGGACATCGGGCTGCTGCCCAAGCGCGCCTTCGCCGACCTGCTCGAAAGCCTCGCGGACAAGCCGCGACAATTCATGCCGCTCCTCGCCGATCTGTGGAAAGCGATGGACGCCGGCGAATTCTCCGCTGCCATCCGCGAAAAGGTCCTGCACTTCAACGGCAAACTCTTCAAGCAGCCGGAAGTGCTGCCGCTCGACCGCGACCAGATCGGGCTGCTCATTACCGCCGCGCAGGCGGACTGGCGGCAGGTCGAGCCCGCCATCTTCGGCACCCTGCTGGAGCGCGCGCTCGATCCCGACGAACGCCACGCCCTCGGCGCCCACTACACCCCGCGCGCCTATGTCGAGCGGCTGGTATTGCCCACCATCATCGAGCCGCTGCGCGAAGACTGGCGCCTCGCGCAGGCCGCCGCGCTCACCCACGCCAGCGAGGGCGACCTGCCGGCGGCGCGAACCATCGTGCGCGACTTCCACAAGAAGCTGTGCGCGATCCGCGTGCTCGACCCGGCCTGCGGCTCCGGCAATTTCCTCTATGTGACTCTGGAACATCTCAAGCGCCTCGAAGGCGAAGTGCTCAACCAGCTCGAAGAACTCGGCGACAAGCAGGGCCTCCTTGAACTCGCCGGCGTCACCGTGGACCCCCACCAATTCCTCGGCCTCGAACTCAACCCGCGCGCCGCCGCCGTGGCCGAGATGGTGCTGTGGATCGGCTACCTGAATGGCACTTCCGCACTCGCGGCCAGGTCGATCCCCCGCTGCCCGTGCTGCGCGACTTCCACAACATCGAATGCCGCGACGCCCTGATCGCCTTCGACCGCGAAGAATTTCTCCTCGACGACCAGGGGAAGCCCGTCGCCCATTGGGATGGCAAGACCATGAAAGTTCATCCGGTGACCGGGAAAGAAGTGCCGGATGAATCGCAGCGCACACCGGTGAAGAAATATATCAATCCGCGCAAGGCGGTTTGGCCGGAAGCGGATTTTGTCATCGGCAACCCGCCGTTCATCGGCGCCGGGCCGATGCGTGCCGCGTTGGGCGATGGCTATGTCGAAGCGATTCGAGGTGTCTGGAGCGAGATTCCGGAATCAGCCGATTTCGTCATGTTCTGGTGGCACCACGCGGCCGAGCTCACGCGCGCGGGGAAACTGCAACGATTCGGGTTTATCACTACGAATTCGCTGAGGCAGACATTCAACCGCAGGGTGGTGGAAGCGCAACTCAGCGCCCAAAACGACCGCCCCTCACCCGCTCCCGCGCTTCGCGCGGGTGCGACCTCTCCCCGCAAGCGGGGCGAGGTCATGAGCACTCTGACCTCGCCCCGCTTGCGGGGAGAGGTCGCGCCAACGGGCGCGGGTGAGGGGCAGTTAATTCCTCAACCCCTCTCATTAGTCTTCGCCATTCCCGATCACCCGTGGGTGGATGCGGCTGATGGTGCAGCAGTCCGTATTGCGATGACCGTCGCCTCCGCTGGCCGTCATCCCGGACAGTTGAATGAGGTCGTCGAGGAACGAGAGACTGGAGACGATGCGATGGAAGTTACTCTTTTGACACATCGCGGAATCATTCATCCGGATTTGCGAGTTGGAGCAAATGTATCAAGCGCGCTGCCATTGCGTTCGAATGTTGGAATTGCCATCAAAGGCTTTGAATTAGGCAGTCAAGGATTCCTGATTGAAAAGGAACAAGGCGACAAATGGCTCAAAGAAGCCCCAGAACTCAATCGCGTCGTTTTGCCTTACATGAACGGCAGTGACCTGATCCTGGGGCGATGGGACCGGTATGTTATTGATTTTCATGGGCTGACAGAAACAGAAGCACGGAAATATGGTTTAGCTTACCAATGGGTCTCTGACCGGGTTATTCCGGAGAGAAAGGTCAATGCAGAGGCGCGCACCTCGAAAAACTGGTGGTTATTTCGCCGGTCTGGCGAAGCACTCCGATCAACACTGAGTGGTCTGACTAAATTCATTGCCACTACGAGGACGGCAAAACATCGGGTATTTCAATTTCTGCCTCATAATGTGGTGGCAGAAAGCAAAATTGTAGTGATCGCCACTGATGACGCTGGGACATTGGGCATTCTGTCATCTACTATTCACGTAATCTGGGCTACTGCAAGTGGTGCTCACTTGGGCGTTGGGAATGACCCTAATTACAACCATACGGAATGCTTTGACCATTTTCCATTTCCCATCACCACCCCCGAGCAAACCATCACCATTCGCAAACTCGCCGCATCCCTCGACGCCCACCGCAAGAAACAACAAGCCGCCCATCCCGAATTGACCCTGACCGCGCTCTACAATGTCCTCGAAAAACTGAAATCCGGCGAACCGCTCAGTGCGAAGGAAAAGATCACCCACGAGCAGGGTCTCGCGACCGTCCTCAAACAACTCCACGACGAACTCGACCTCGCCGTCCTCGCCGCCTACGGCTGGTCCGACCTCGCGCCGCTCATGCAGATCGTGAACGGCAACGACCGCTCCCGCCCGCGCGACGACGCCCGGCGGCAACTCGACGAAACCCTGCTCGACCGCCTCGTCGCCCTCAACGCCGAGCGCGCCGCCGAAGAGCAGCGCGGCCTCATCCGCTGGCTACGCCCCGACTTCCAGAACCCACAAGGCAAAACCGCGAAGCCGGAGCCCAAGCAGCAGGAGATGGAACTGGGCGCCGACGAAGACGCAGCCACTCCCGCCATAGCCGCAGAGCGCCAACCCTGGCCCAAAGAACTCCCCGCCCAAGTCAAAGCCGTCGCCGCGCTTCTTACCGCCTCTGCAAATCCGTTAACTGAGCCCGCCATCGCCGCCCGCTTCACCGGCCGCGGCCCCTGGAAAAAGCGCCTCCCCATGATCCTCGACATGCTCGTAACCCTGGGCCGTGTTCGCCAAACCCCACAAGGTTATCGGGCAATATAAGACACTTGGGTCTGCAAATCAGAGGCAGCGATCATGGCGAAAAAACCATTCATGGGAAAATGCGGGCTCTGCTTGAATACTGCCGAGCTTCAGCGTTCACACATCGTTCCAGAGTATTTTTATGACAAATCCTACGACAAGAATGGACGAGCGATGGTGTTCCCCAAAACAGGGGCGAGGGTGCAAATTGTACAGAACTGGAATCACCCGCACAATGTGCGGATTATCAATTAGGTGAATTCACCTATTTGATAATTGCGCGCAAATCTATTGAATGGCTTTCTTTACGAGCTGTCGGCTATCGAACCAATTATCATCATTGCGCCTCTTAATCGAAATCAGCATCGGAGTTCATCATGAGTGACGGACAAACCCCACCAGTCAAACCAGCCCACCAATCTCCATTCGAGATCATCCGTAAAGTCAATGCGGCAGGGAGGGAGTACTGGTCCAGCCGGGAATTTGCCAGAGTACTGGGCTATTCGGATTACCGCTACTTCGAGCAAGTCATCGAAAAAGCCCGTTTGGCCTGTTTCAACAGCGGTGAAAGAATTGATGAGAACTTTGTAACCGTCACCGAATTGGTCGGCGCGGGCAAGGGAGCCCAGCGCCCGGTTCAAACCGTGTTGCTCTCCCGCTATGCCTGCTATTTGATCATTCAGAACGCAGATCCGGCCAAGGAGCTCATCGCAATCGGGCAGACCTATTTTGCGGTGCAGACCCGGCGGCAGGAGCTTGCGGATGAGACGATTGAAACGGAGCGGCGACTGCTTCTGCGCGAAGAAATGAAACAGCACAACACCCAGCTCGCCGATGCCGCGCGCATGGCTGGCGTGGTGGAGCCGATGGACTACGCGATCTTCCAGAACCACGGTTACATGGGGCTCTACGGGGGGCTCACCGCGCAGGGCATTCATCAACGCAAAGCGCTCCAGAAAAACCAGCAGATATTGGATCACATGGGCAGCACGGAGCTGGCGGCCAATCTTTTCCGCGCCACCCAGACCGAAGAAAAGCTCCGCCGGGAAATAATCACGGGGAAGGATCGGGCCAATCGGACGCACCATGAAGTCGGCGCGAAAGTCCGCCAGACGATCAAAGAGCTGGGCGGCACGATGCCGGAAGAATTGCCGGCTGCTGAAAGCATCAAGGCGTTGAAGGCCAGGGCTGAAAAAATGAAAAAATCCCTGCCCGCGCCGCGCTCCAAGAAAAAGAAGCTGGATTGAGGTACCGCCATGGCTGAACTCACAATCACCTGTCCGAAGTGCCAAGCTTCGACCAAATGAAGCTGAGATGACAAAGCGAATGTACTTATATTCAGCCAGGTGTTGTTGTGATAATGGCCAGCGCCTCCTCGGAGAAGCACAGCTCCTTGAATTTGAGAAGCCTCCATCAACACGCTTCTTTCTTTCAATGATTGCTCAAGAGGAGGCAGCAAAAGCCTTCATTCTTTACTTAGTTGCTATCGAAGCGGTAGCTTGGACTCCATTGCTTTTACAGGCCACACGGAATCATCAGTGCAAGCAGCTGGTCGGCGTTGTTCTGGAATATATGACGCCAGAGTTTGATGAATTCCTGCAAAGAATAAATGTGCCGATTGTGGGACATAATGATCGGCGATTTCCGCCCACAGTTTCAGACGCAATGAATTTGTTGTGGCACGAAAAGATCAGAAGATGGAAATCTAACACATGGTGTTGGGAAGTGGAGCCTGAGTATGACAAGACGGCACTAGACATCTCCAATGGCAAGCGCGACAGAATCAAGCAGAGTACTTTATATGTAGATATTGGAATAAATGGACAGGTTTCCAGTGTGCCTAATCATGTGACTAAGAGCCAAGCTGATGAAGAATATGAACGAGCCGACCGTTATGAACGCTGCGTAAGAGGGCTGGTAGTGGATGGAACTTATCCTGCATGGGATCTTGAGGAGATTCAACAAGCGTTCAAAGAGCTGTTTTCACAGTAAGCTTTATGTGCGGCCGCATTACTTATTTCTCCGACATCGCCCGCTGGAGCAAATCTTCGGCTTCGCCGGCGAGTACCAACTTGAGCCATGCTTTAACAGCGCACCGATCCGATGGAGCTGATCCAATGCCTTCACGGAACCGCTGGCAATACCAGCCCCATGGCAACCCACCACCGAACGCGCCACCGCAACCGACTCCCGAACCCCTCTGCCCGCTCCCCAAACCTGTCTCTGGGCAGCGGTCAATATTCCGTCACTTCTCCCGCATCGGAATCCTGACGCCCCGCTCTTTCGCGACTTCATCCGCCTTTTCATACCCCGCATCGACATGGCGGATGACGCCCATGCCGGGGTCGGAGGTGAGCACCCGCTTGAGGCGTTTCGCCGCGGCGTCGGTGCCGTCGGCGACGATGACTTGGCCGGCGTGCAGCGAATAGCCGATGCCGACGCCGCCGCCGTTGTGGACGGAGACCCAGCTGGCGCCGTTGACCGCGTTGATGAGGGCGTTGAGGATGGGCCAGTCGGCGACCGCGTCGGAGCCATCCTTCATCGCTTCCGTCTCGCGGTTGGGGGAGGCGACCGAGCCGCAGTCGAGATGATCGCGGCCGATGACGATGGGCGCTTTCACTTTTCCCGTGCGCACCAGGTCATTGAATAGCAGCCCGGCTTTGTCCCGCTCGCCATAGCCGAGCCAGCAGATGCGCGCGGGCAATCCTTGGAATGCCACCCGCTCACGCGCCATCTTGAGCCAGCGGTGCATGCCCGTATGGTGGGGAAATAATTCCATGAGCGCGGCGTCGGTGGTGTAAATATCTTCGGGATCACCCGAGAGCGCGACCAGCGGAAGGGGCCGCGACCCTCG
>JAYVQF010000163.1:0-7288 GCA_043777195.1 Thermoanaerobaculia bacterium | reverse complement strand
GATCGCAGGCCATTTGCGCCAGCTTGTCCTGGATGATTTCAAAGCTGAGCAGTTTCTGCTTGAACTGCTCGCGGGTTTTCGCGTGCTTCACCGCCTCGCCGATCATCAGCTTCATGCCGCCGGCGCTGCCCGCGCCCAGCGACACGCGCCCCATGTTGAGGGTCTCGACCGCGATCTTGAAACCGTCGCCGGGTTTGCCGAGGACATTCTCCTCGGGAACAAAGAAGTTGTCGTAATGAATGGCGACGGTGTTGGAGGCTTTGAGGCCGAGCTTGTGTTCGGGATTGTCGCGCGTGAAACCGGGACCGGAATTGGGTTCGATGATGAAGGCGGTGATCTTCATCTCGGTCTTTCCCGCGTCAGGGCCCTTGTCGATTTTCACTTCGGTCTTGGCGAAGAGCGTCATCAAATTCGCCATGCCGCCGTTGGTGATCCAGATCTTGGAGCCGTTGAGGAGATAGCCCTTGCGCGCCGGGTCGTAGGTCGCGGTGGAGCGCAGCGCATCCACATCGGAGCCGGCGCCCGGCTCGGTGAGGGCGAAGGCGCCCAGCCATTCGCCGGTGACGCAGCCGGGCAGGTATTTTTTCTTCTGCGCATCAGTGCCGAACAAAATGATCGGCTTGATGCCGATGGATTGGTGCGCCCCCATGAAAACCCCGATCGAGGCGTCGGTGGGGGAGATGGACTCCATGAAGCGGCAATAGGCGGAGAAGCTCAGCCCCAGCCCGCCGAATTCCTCAGGAATGGAGAGGCCCATGACGCCGACATCGAAAAGACCCTTGCGGATGGCTTCCGGAATTTCGCTGTTCGCATCGTTCTTGCGCGCGTCAATCTGCTCCGCGAATTCCTTCCATGCGTCGAGCAGCAGCTTGAGGTTGTCGCGCTCCTCCGTCTTCATCTTCGGGAAGGGCATCGCCTTCTCTGACTGGATGTCGCCGAAAAATAGACCGCGCAGGAAACCAAGTTCTTCGGGGCGTTCGGGCATGGGGGACTCCTGAGAATGAATGGGAGTGAGATTCTAGCGAATTATCCGACCGGGCAGGAAGCTGACCCGCGGATGTTTGTAGGGGCGGAGCTAAGCTCCGCCCGACGGATCCCGGGAGCCTTTGGGCGGAGCTTAGCTCCGCCCCTACATTTCATGTTGACTTGCGTGCCCAAGATGCAGATCACGAGGCAATGATTCGTTCTGCTGACGACCCCCGCTCACTCCTCTTTCTTCCCCCGCGGATGCGACTTGCGGTAGGTTTCCATCAGCCTTTCCATGGAGACATGGGTGTAACGCTGGGTGGTGGCGATGGAGGCGTGGCCCAATAATTCCTGGATGGCGCGCAGGTCGGCGCCGGCGTCGAGGAGATGGGTGGCGAAGGAATGGCGCAGGCCGTGCGGTGTCAATTTTTTGTGGCCGAGGTTGGAGGCGCCCAGCCGCCGCTTGAGGAAATTGCGTACGCTCACCGTGGAGAGGCGGCCGCCGCGTGTGTTGATGAAGAGCGGACCGGGCTTGAGGCCGCCGGGCAGTTCCTTGCGCACAGCAAAATAATCGCGCAGCGCGCGGATGGCCGGCGGGCCGAAGGGAACCATGCGCTCCTTGTTGCCCTTGCCCAGCACCCGCGCGGTGCCCTGGCTCAGTTCAAGATCGTCGAGGTCGAGCCCGACCGCTTCGCTGACGCGCAGGCCGGCGCTGTAGATGAGTTCCATCAGCGCCCGTTCGCGCGTCGCGGTGAAGTCGTCCTCTTGCTCAGAAGCCCCCTCCAGCAGCTGCTCGGTCTCCGGCTGCGTGAGATAGCGCGGCAGCGTGCGGCCGGTTTTCGGGGTTAGCAGACTGGCGGCGGGGGAATGATCGAGGTGGCCGACCCGCACGCACCATTTCAAAAAGCTGCGGATCGCCGCCGCTTTGCGCGCCACCGTGACCTTGGAATTCCCCTGGGCCAGCCGTGCCGCCATGAAGCCACGCAAATGACGCGGGGTGATGACATTCAGGTCATAGATCTGTTCACCATCAAGGTATTCCGCCAGCTCGCGCAGATCAATGGTGTAGTTGCGCACGGTATGGGGCGAGCTGCCGCGCCCTTCGAGGCGGTTCAGGTAATCGGCGGCGGTTTCGCGCAGGCGGGGCACGGCGAAATTCTACGCGCGCCGCGCACATTACAAATCTCGATTCTCGACTCACGAATTCAGCCCCCAACAACCGTTCCCGCTAAAATCCGCCCTCAGGAACCCTTCACCATGCTGCACAAACTCATTGCCTGGCTGGCCGGAATTGTGACCGGCGTGATCGTCGCCCTGGGCTATCCCGGTGTGATTCTCTTCATGGCGCTGGAAAGCGCCTGCATTCCGATCCCCTCGGAAATCATCATGCCCTACGCCGGCTTTCTAGTGGCGCAGGGGAAAATGTCGCTCTGGGGCGCGGCCTTCGCCGGCGCCTTCGGCTGCATGCTCGGGAGCATCGTCGCCTACTGGGCGGGATACAAGGGCGGGCGGCCGCTGGTGGAAAAGTATGGCCGTTATATTTTCATCTCGCCGCAAGACCTCGATCTCGCCGACCGCTGGTTCGGCCGCTGGGGCCAGCCCATGGTTTTCATCGCGCGGCTGCTGCCGGTCGTCCGCACCTTCATCAGTTTTCCCGCCGGTATCGAGCGGATGAACTTCCCGCTCTTCACGCTGCTCTCCTTTGTTGGATCATTGCCCTGGTGTTATTTCCTCGCCTGGATCGGCATGAAAGCGGGCGAACACTGGGACACGATGCTGGGCCCCTGGTTCCACCGCTTCGACTTCGCCATCGTCGGCCTCGGGATTCTCGCCGCAATCTGGTGGATCCGCCGTCACCGGAAACATTCCGCCCGCTCTCGCTAAAATCCATTCATGCCCCATGTGCTCATTGCGAACGGGCCGGCGCTGCCGGCGGCGGCGGCGAAACTGCCGCGGCAAACTTTTCGTTCGGGCGCCCCGGCGGGCAGTGAAGAGGATTTCGTGCTGGCGCTCAAACGCGTCTATGTGGCGACCGACCTGACGCATGGCGTCGCGCGCGCGATCCTCGTTGAACCGATGCTGACGCAGGCGGTCTATTTCGTCATCAATGAACATGAAGAGGGGCTGATCCTCAAGATTGACGGGGCGGTTTCGCCGCTGCGCACCGACGGCGTCAAGTGGGCCATCGCCCGGCTGGCGGTGGCACTGCTGGAAGCGGCCGCGCCGGAATTCCCGAAGATCCACATCGTGCGTACCAATCTGGGATCGCAGATTCGAGAAATATTCAGGGTCCGCGGCGGCCCGGTTCCCTCAGCGATTCCGCACCGACTGGAAACCCACGCCGCAGAATTTCAGGGTGACCCCGACTCATGACGAGCCCT
This sequence comes from Thermoanaerobaculia bacterium, assembly GCA_043777195.1. GTDB lineage: Bacteria > Acidobacteriota > UBA4820 > JAYVQF01 > JAYVQF01 > JAYVQF01. Next base: position 3,941 of record JAYVQF010000163.1, on the reverse strand, counting down.
GCCGCCGACCGCCTGCTCATCGCCAGCCTAACCGGCCCGGATGGCGTGTCCCTGCGCGCTCAAGCGGCGGACTCGGCGGAGCATGCTGATCTTCTGGAAATCCGGCTTGATCTCTTACGCGAGGCGCATCCGGGGGCGCTGGACAATTTGCGCACGCTCGGCAAACCGCTGCTCCTCACCTTGCGCAGTGCGCATGAGGGGGGGCACGACACCCGCGATCCCGAGGGCGCGCGCGGACGGCTGATGGAATTCGCGCGGCCCGGCGATTGGCTCGATTGGGAAGCCGTGCGCGGGGCGCCGCCGCCGTGGCCCACGGACAAGCTGATCATCTCGCGCCACATTCCCGGCGCCGCGACCGCCGACGATTTGCGCAATGAATTGGCGGCGCTGTGCGGGGTTCCCGCCCGGTTTTACAAATTAATTTTCACCGCGCGCACACTCCAGGACACCCTCAATGCGCGTGCCGTGTTGACCCGTGCCCAGGCGGATGGAATTCCCCTCGCCTGTTTCGCCATGGGGGAACTCGGCGTGCCCTCGCGGCTGCTGGCGCTTTCCTGGGGCTCGGCGGCGGTTTTCGGCTGCGCGCCTGGAGAAAGCGATGGGGCCGCGAGCGGACAACTTCCCGTGGATATCATGGCGCGGCTCTACCGTGTGCGCGAGATCAGTGCGGCGACGCGGCTGCTGGGCGTCACGGGAAATCCCGTGCTCCATTCCCTCTCCCCCGCGCTGCACAACCCGCGCTTCAGCGGCGCCGGCCTTGACGCCCGCTTTCTGCCCTTGCCCGCGGTGGATTTCAATGATTTTCTCGGCTTCGCCCATGCGGTGAATCTCGCGGCGGCCGCGGTGACCACGCCCTTCAAGAATCCGGCCTTCGCCCACGCGGGCCGCACTTCGCCCGAAGCCGACGCGGCCGGCGCGGTCAACACCATGCTCTTCAGCGAAGGGCGGCCGGCGTGGGGCGGCAACACCGACGGCGAGGGGGTGCTCGCCCCGCTCGCGCCGTGGCTCCATTTCCCGAAGATGTCGCGCGTGCTCATTGCCGGCTATGGCCCCGCCGCGCGCGCCGCCGGCGCCGCCATCGGCCGTCTTTGCCCCGCAGTTTTCTTCACGGGTCGCAAAAAACCCGACCACGCCCTGACCGGCCCCTGGCTCGACTCTGAGGCCGCAGCGCAGGAGCGCTTCAGCATCCTCATCAACGCCACACCCGTCGCCGCGCCGCTCTGGGAGGCGCCGCTCAGCGGCCTCATGAAACAGTGCCCGCCCGTCATCCTCGAAATGGATTACCGCGACCCCGTCTCGCCGCATCTCTATCCCCCCGGCGTCCAGGTCATCGACGGCCGCGACATGCTCAGAGCCCAGGGCGAGGCGCAGGCGAGGATTTTCATCGCGCATCTGGTTGGGGCCGCGGTGGCCTAATAAAGATCTGTAACAGATATTCGACTGAATTTGATGAGTGGTACACATCAGTGGTAAATAATTAGCGGCCTCCGGGTCGCCAAATAAACCCACTTCACAAAATGCGTACCGTGTGTAGGGGCGGAGCTAAGCTCCGCCCTGAGGATCCCGGGAACCTTCGGGCGGAGCTTAGCTCCGCCCCTACACACCGCCACAAAGATTGTGTCGTTAAACCGGCGACTCACTTCCCCGTGAATTTAGCCGGTCTCTTTTCCAAAAACGCGGTCATTCCTTCTTTCTTGTCCTCGCTCTGGAAGGTGATGGCCTGGAGGGCGGATTCGCTTTCGAGGCCGGCGGTAAGGCTCATCTCGGCGGCATTGCGCAGGGATTGTTTTGCGAGGCGGACCGCGAGGGGCGCGCGCTTGCAGATTTCTGCGGCGATGGCGCGGGCTTTGTCCATGAGCGCGGCGGGTTCGGTGACGGCGCTAACCAAACCGATTTTTTCCGCTTCGGCCGCGTCGAAGATGCGGCCGGTAAGGATGATCTCGGCAGCGCGGGCCTGGCCGATGAGGCGCGGCAGCCTTTGCGTACCGCCAGCGGCAGGAAAAATTCCGAGGCTGGTTTCGGGGAAGCCGAATTTTGCGTTGTTCGCAGCGACCCGAATATCGGCCGCCAGCGCCAGTTCAAAGCCGCCCCCCAGCGCAAAGCCGTTGATGGCGGCGATGACCGGCATCTCCAGCCGGCTGATCGCGTCAAAGCAGCGATTGTTGATGCCGCGCAGCGCATCGAACTTGTCGCGGGTCAGAAGATCATTGATGTCGGCGCCGGAGACAAAGACCTTGTCGCCCGCGCCGGTGATGATCAGGCAGCGGGCGCAGGCCGTCCGCACCTCGTTGATCGCCAGATAGAGTTCCTCGATAGTCGCGATGTCGAGCGCGTTGCGCTTCTCTGGCCGGTTGATGGTTAGCGTCGCCAGCGGGCCGTCGAACGATAGAGTGAGATTTTGGTAGGGCATGGGGGTCTCTAAACGATGAAGGGCGAGGCATGCCTCGCCCCTACGGGAGAATCGCGGGTGGAATCACACTTCCTTCCACAAATATTTGTCCATGAGCGGCTGGAGCTTGGCGCGGTAACCCGACGGATCGTGGAACCAGACGGCTGCGGCGAGGGAGGAGACCAGCGGGTTGCCGTCCTGCGGGGTGAAGGAAAAGCCGACCAGGCGGGTGCCCCCTTCCGCCACCGCGAGGGTGTGGGTCGGGATGACGCTGTGCATGAGCAGGCGCCCCCAGGGACCGTAGTCGCGGCCGAAGCTGAAGACCAGGTTGGACGATTTCTTGGTGGTGACCGCCAGATGCGGGTTGGCCGCGATATTCGCCAGCACGACCTCTTTTGTGGTCGCTTTTTTTAATTTCAGGTTGAAATGCAGCGTGTGCATGAACTGGGTGTTGAGCTGCATCGCGCTGGAGAAAATTTTCGGCTGGACCTTGAGCGTCTCGAACAGCCCGGCCGCGTCGTGGGCGTGGTGGGTGCCATACAAATCATCATCATGCTTGCCGACTTTCGGGGAGGGAATGTATTTGGAATCCTGGGTGACATCAATGGAGCGGCGGATGCAGACGAAACTGCCGCTTTCGAGATTGGCGTAATCGGCGCCGTTGCCATAGGCCAGCGCCTGCATCATCGTCGTGATCGAGTGGGTGTTACAGGAGACCACCTGCACGAAACGATCGGCCTTGGTATCGAGGGCCGAGTCATTGATGCCAATGGCGTAGCGCTTGCCGAAGCCCGATTCAGAGCCTTGCGCCGTGAAGCCGCGTTTGCCGTCGTTGTATTTTTCGTAAATTTTGGTTTTGTTATCGTTGCCGGAAGGCGAACAGTCCATGACCACATCGGCGCGTTCCAGCGCCTGCTCCTTCGTCAGCTGCGGCTTGAGTCCCTGTTTTTCGAATTCCGCCATCTTGTCGGCGTCGGTCGCCAGCACTGCGCCGCCGGCCATCAGCTGGCGCAGCTTGCTGTTCTCATCGGCATTCGGAGTACGCTTGTGAAAGAGGACATCGCCGAATCCCAGCTCTTCTTTATGGCGGGCCAGCAGCCCAATGAGCGGTTCGCCGATGGTGCCGGTGCCGATGACCAGAATCGTCTTTTTCGACATGAATTCACCTGTGGATTTTGAGGATGAAGAGTGCGAAATTATAACGAGCGCGCCTCGCTGAATGATTGCGGCTCATGATCGCTCATGATCGCACCTCGCGCTTTGAGGGGCGCGCGCGGAGTTGCCTGCCGAAGGCGCGTAGTTTGCGCCGCATTTCGTGGTCGGCGATCTGGTCGTGCTTGCGCGATTGAAACGCCGCTTCGCGCGCCAGCTTGTCGCGGGCCGCGAGCCGTTCCGGCGAAATCATTCCGGAGGTGAGGGCGACGGCCACGGCGCAACCGGGTTCGTCGCGATGTTTGCAATCTCGGAATTTGCAGCCGGCCGCCAGCGCGGTAATTTCGGCGAAGGTTTCATCCACGCCGCCGCCGTCATCCCACAGCCGCACCGTGCGCAG
>JAYVQF010000162.1:0-7313 GCA_043777195.1 Thermoanaerobaculia bacterium | reverse complement strand
CATAACCCACCCGGCAGTATCCGCACTGGAGGTTGAAGGAGAATTTGATGAAAAAACTGTTGACCCTCACGGCCACGGCTGCGCTGCTTTTTGGCGCCAGCCAGATTTTCGCCCAGACCCTCGACGGCCCGGTTCCCGCCGGCTCGGCTGGGAAATGGACGCTCGGCGCCGGCTACCAATATTCCACTGTGAATTACCAGCCGGTCCATCCGCTGAACACGACCAGTGACCCCAACCTCGTCATCTTCGGTACCAATCAGTATGTCGGCAACGACATCCAGATTCGGCAAAATCGCCTGTTCTTCAAGGCGACCTATACCCTCGGCAAAAGCTGGGATTTAGGCATCCACCTCGGCTTGGGCGATGGCAGTAGCGGCTCGGGCCTGCAGCGGAGTTATTCAGCCTTCGGCTCGGTCGACAGATTCAATTCTTCCTTCACCGGCTATGCCGGGCTGAGCTTTCACGGCGCCTTTTTCCAGGGCGAGAAATTCTCGATGGGCGTGGTCGGAGCTGGCAGCATCTTCAGCGACTTGGATCAGGATCAGCACTACACCTTGACTGTGACCATTCCCACCACACCGACCACCACCGCCACCGGCGAGGGCATCCGCACCACCCGCATCACCGGGTTCCGCGATGGCCAGGTTGCCCTGGCCTTCGGATTCAAGGCGGCCAAGGCCCTGGTTTACGGCGGTCCGCTTTATTACCGCAGCTCGGGGCGCGTCCTCATCACCGAAAGCGCTTACGCATCGAACAGCACCACCACCTACAGATACCAAACCCCCATGGCCCGCGCCCACATCCGTTCACGCAACAATGTCGGCGGCTATTTCGGCGTCCGCCTTCCGGCCCATGCCGAGTGGATGTTCAACATGGAAGCCGCCTATCGCGGCGGCTTCAATCTCGGCCTCAACTTCACCCGCGCGTTCTAGAAAATATCCGGGTGTGAATTGACGAAGGGGCGGCATCGGCCGCCCCTTTTTTTATTTCCGCGCTTCATTTCCGGTGCGCGCATTTTAAAGCGGCAGCCGGGCCGCATTGACGAACGCTGCGGCATTCTCAATCGGCGTGTGACGGGAAATGCCGTGGCCGAGATTGAGGATGAAGCCGCGCGGCAGCGCGCGGGCTTCGCGGCGCAGCGCCAGCACCGCCCCCGTGATCGCCGCCGGTTCGCCCAGCAACCGGGCCGGATCGAGATTGCCCTGCATGACGAAGCGGCCGCCGGTGCGCTCGTTCACTTCGGTCAGCGGCAGCCGCCAATCGACCGACAGCCCCTGCGCGGGCAGATCCGCCATCACGCCGTAAAGATGCGCGGCGTTTTGCGCGAAATAAATCACCGGCGCCGATTTCCCCGCCCGCTCCAGGATGCGCGCCACCGACGGCTTCACCAGCCGCGCCCATTCCTCCCTTCCCAAAACGCCGGACCAACTGTCGAACAATTGCAGCGCCTGCGCCCCGGCCTCCACCTGCGCCTGCAGATAATCGCCGGTGATTTCGGCGAGGCGGTCGAATAATGCATGCGCGAACGGTTCATCGTTAAGCAGCGCGGCGCGCGTCATCTCGAAATCCTTGCTACCCCGCCCTTCAATCAGGTAGGCGGCGAGGGTGAGCGGCGCGCCGGCAAAGCCGATGAGCGCGGTTTTTTCCGGCTGCAATTCGGCGCGCACCTTGCGCAGCGCTTCCATGACGAACGGGGTGTCGCGCAGCGGATCGAAACGCGCGAGCCGTTTGAGCGAATCCCGCCCGCGCAGGGGCTCTTGCAGCACCGGGCCCGGCGCGAAGTCCATGGCGATGCCCGCGCCGATGAGCGGCACCATGATGTCGGAGAAAAGAATCGCCGCGTCCATGCCGTAGCGGCGAATCGGCTGGAGCGTGGCCTCGGCTGCCGCTTCCGGATTCCGCACCATCGCCAGAAATCCGTGCGTCTCGCGCAGGGCCCGATATTCCGGCAGGTAACGACCCGCCTGGCGCATCATCCAGACCGGTGGCGGGGCGTCCGAGGCGGATCGTCCGTGCAGCGTGTCAAGAAACAAATTTTCCGGCATGAGAGGGCGGAAGTTTAGCGGAAGCCCGCTCGCGCGCAAGCCTCTGCATTCTATAATCTCCCGGCTTTGTCGCCTTCGCTGCCTGACAAAACCCCCGTGCTCGCCGGCGAGCTGGAGGGGTTCATGACCGCCGATGTTTTCGCGGTTCTCAATCTGCTGAAAAAAACCGGCCTGTTGGTGCTTGAACACGAAGGAACGATGAAGCAGATCTGGTGGCAGGAGGGCGAAGTGGTCTTCGCGGCCTCCAGTTCGCCGACCGATTCCCTGGGGGAATTCCTGGTGCGCCACGGGCGGATCACGCGGGCGCAGGCGGAGACGGCCTTCGCGCAGGCCGGCGCCGGCCGCCGCCAGGGGCGGGTGCTGGTGGAAATGGGACTGATCACGCCGCGACAGCTGTGGTGGGCGGTGCGCAATCAGGTGCTCGAAATCATCTATGCGGTGTTCGACTGGAAAAGGGGCCATTTTCGTTTTTTTGACGGAGAAACTCTGGGTGAGGAAAAAATCCAGCTTGCGGTCTCCGCCGCCAATCTCATCATGGAAGGCATGCGGCGGGTGGACGAATGGCCGCGCATCCGCGAATTGATCACCGGCGATGACCTGGTGCCGGTGGCCTCGGCGCCCATGGAGCAGGCGAAGGCGGAAATCAATTTTGAGCCGCACGAAGCGGACCTCTACCGCCTCATTGACGGCCGTCGCACCGTGCGCCAGTTGATTTCCGAAGGCGAACTGGGGGAATTTGAAACCCTGGGCGCGCTCTACACTTTCGCCTGCGCCGGCATCGTCAAACTGGGCGGCGGCATCCTGGCGCGGACCAGCGGCAAACACCAAGCCATCCGCGAAGAGGAACTCGACGACTCCGGACCCTTGCGCGAATTGATTGAGGGCTACGAGGCGCTTTTCCGCCAGCTCTTCACCACCTTACTCGCCCATCTCGGCTCCGGCGAGGCGCGCGCGCTCCTCAACCGCGTCATCGCGGTGAATCTCGGCGGTCATCCGCTGGTGCACAACCTCAAGTTCAGCGAGGACGGGCTTCTGGATCCCAATGTGCTGCTGGCCAACGCCGCGGAAATTCCCCAGGTTCGCCGCCTCGCCGACATAGATGACGGGCTCGGGCAGATCCTCAGCTTTTGCCTCTTTGAGGCCAGCAAAAAACTTTCCCGCGAGCATAAGGACAACGCTTTCGCAGCACTCTCCCGGGTCCGCGAAGCGCTGGAAAAAACCCGAAGCAGACTGCTCGCCCCGGCCGCTGAGCACGGATAGAGAGTTAACCGCCAAGGCGCCGAGACGCCAAGGCAGACATTAGGGGCCGCAACGAAATAACAGTAGCAAAGATGACCGTCGAGTCGCCCGAATGGCAAGGCGCGAGAAGCGCGCATACCCGAAGGTATGTAAGCGACGAGCAACGAAGCCAGTCGGAATGAATCGGCAGGCAGACTGCTACTGTTATTTCGTTGCGGCCCCTTAGCTCAAGCTTGTCTCATTCCCGATGTGCTTTTTTCAGGAGTCAGATTTTCCGGGAAAATGGTGCGGCATCCGGCAGCAAACACCATCGTGGCATGCCTCGGTTGTGTTTGCGGGCGCGCAGGGGGTCGTAAATCTGGGCGTCATTCATGAACCCCCGTTTTCCAAACTCAATTAGCACCCGCCAAATGCACAAAATGAGACCTGACCCCAGTGACAGCTACAGGGGGAGGTCACAAGGTCGTGCCGAATCCTAAAATCTGCAATTCCTATCGCCAATCACGGCGCCCGGCGGTCGCAGATGATGTTCATGCCGCCGCAGTTCACATCAAGGCCGGTTGTGTTGGTGCAGATGATCTGCCAGGTCGTGGTGGTGATGGGATAGCTCGCCCGGATGATGTCGCCGCCGCCGGCGCGGTAGCCGCCGCCGGTCACGACCGTCTCGCCGGCCGCGCAGCTGCAGTTCTGAACCGGTGTGGTGATGGGGCAATTCGCTAGGCGGACGCCGATCGAAAGAGTTCCTGGCGAGGGAACGGTGACGGTTCCGGCGTTGCTGATGGTGAAGCGCGCGGTCATGGTTGCGGTCGCATCCGCCGCGCCGGCCGGGGCGGTCTCGAAGCTGAAGCTGCCGTCCTGGGCGATGAAGCCGAGGTTGCCGGCGAAGTTGGCGCTCCCATACTTCCAGACGCCGCTGAAGTATTCGTTGAATCCGACCGTCGGGTTGTTGCTGACAATGTAGATCGGGTTGGCCGTACCGAAGCGGGCGTGGGTGTTGCCCAGCACCGCGGTCGTGTCGAGGGGGAAGAGCGGGCTGGCGATCCCGACGCCGACCCGTTTGCTGGCCGGGTCGACGACCAGTGTGTTGGAATCGAGATTGAGATTGGAGGAGAGCGTCCAGGCGCCGCCGGTCGGGGCGTTGGCGATCGGCAGATTGCCGCTCACCTGCGTGGCGAGTGCGACCGCGCCCCAGGTTGGCGCGCCCGCCCCGCCGCTTTGCAGGAGCTGGCCCGATGTGCCCGCCGCGCCCCAGGTTGGCGCGCCCGCCCCGCCGCTTTGCAGGAGCTGGCCCGATGTGCCCGCCGACGAAAAAGCATAGGCTGTGCCGGTGCCATAGGTGACTGCGCCGGCGGTCGGCGTGGATATCGCATTGGTTCCGCCGCGCGCGACGGGTAGCGTGCCGGTCGTGATCTTCGACGCGTCGAGATTCGGAACGTCGGCCGCGGGGATGGTGCCGATGGTCAGCGCGCCACCCGCGCTGGATTGCTTGACGTACTGGCTCGCGCCGCCGGTGGCGGAGAGATCGGCGCCGGTGCCGCCGCGGCCGACCGGCACGTTTGCCGACAGATTGCCCGCGTTCAAATTCGTCAGGCCCGATCCGTCGCCCGAGAATCCGGTGGATGAAGCCACCGAACCGGCGCTGTAAATGCCGCCGCGGCCCACGTTCAGGCCGCCCTTGATGTCGGCATCGCCGCCGATCTGCGCGTTGCCACGAGTCGCCAGCGTGCCGGTCTCGATCCCGCCGGCTTCGAGCTGCTGGAGATAGGCGCCACCGAGATCGAAAGCCTGAAGAGTATTGCTGGCGTAATTCGCCACGTAGGCGTAGCGCCCCTGAACGTAAACCGACCAGGGATTCGATCCGGCCGCCACCAAGCCGACGCTCGCCGGCGCGGCCGGATTCGAGACGTCGAAGATCTGCAAGGTATTGCCGTTGTAATTCGCCACGTACGCGTATCGCCCCTGGACGTAAAGCGAAATGGGAAATGATCCGGTCGCCACCGAGCCGACGCTTGCCGGCACGGCCGGATTCGAGACGTCGAAAACCTGCAGAGTATTGCTGCCACCATTCGCCACGTAGGCGTATCGCCCCTGGACGTAAACCGACCTGGGACTTGGTACGGTCGCCACCGAGCCGACGCTCGCCGGCACGGCCGGATTCGAGACGTCGAAGATCTGTAGGGTATTGCTGTTGAGATTCACCACGTATGCGTAGCGCCCCTGGACGTAAACTGAATAGGGACCATTTCCGGTCGCCACCGAGCCGACGCTCGCCGGTGCGGCCGGATTCGAGACGTCGATCACCTGCAGGGTATTGCCACCATAATTCGCCACATAGGCGTATCGCCCCTGGACGTAAACCGAATCGGGATTTGTTCCGGTCGCCACCGAGCCGACGCTCGCCGGAATGCCCCCCGCCACATGCAGCGGGGCGATCGGGCTGGTGGTGCCGATGCCGACGCTCGACCCCGTGTCGTAGAGCGATCCGTCCGTGAGCGAGGTCGCATTCCAGCGCGGCACCCGGCCGGTCGTCAGCGTCCCCACCTTCGGATCGGTTTCGGTCACGCTCGCGGCTGTGCAGGTCGTGGTGCCATTCTGGTTCAGGGTGGTCAGGTATTGATTCGCCGGGCAGGCAGGAGTCGCCAGCGCCTTCTGCCAGCCGCTGGCGAGCGTGCCGCCGAGCCGCGATGAATCGAAGGCCGTGCCGCCGGTCAGCAGATAGCCGCTCGCGGCCACGCCGCCGAGCTGGGTGGCATTGGTCGCGGTCGCCGCAGTGGTTGCGCTCACCGCGCTGTTGGCATTCTGCGCCAGGTTGGCGTAGCCGGTTGCGGTGATGAGCTGGCGGGGCGCGAGGATTTCCGGGCTGCCCGCCGGATTGAGGGTAATCTGAAGATAGCGGACGGAGGTGGCCCCGGAGAAGACCGAAGCCGGGATCGCCACCGTGTTTCCCAGCACATAGTTGAAGATCCCGGTGGTCACCGCCACCCCCGTCCCGGTGTTGTCCAGCGCGGGTTCCTGCCACAGCCGCGTCCCGCCGCTCGCTGCGTCGTAGATCGCGAACTGCATCTGCACCGTCGCGTTGACCGGCACCTGCGAAGGCGTGTTGTCGGTCAAGCGCCCCTGGTAATTGATCGTCGTCGGGACGGTCTGGGCGAAGGACGCGATGGCGGGCAGGGAGATCACGAGAGTCAACAGTTGTTTTCTGAAAGCGTTCATGAAATTCTCCGGAGCGGCGAGCGGGCGGTAAGTTGCGGGCCGCGTGATTATAGTGCCGGCCACTGCTGTCCAATATAAACTGACTTTCCCCTATGAAAACCAGGATGGAAACCTGAAATCAGCTTTATGAGAATCGACGGCTAACTACCCCATTCCACATATCAATATTTCCGGAAGAATATTATCTTGGACACCAGTGAGTGCCGGCATACACCGGGTTCCGGCTCATCCTGCCGATGATTCAAGTGGGGGACTGATTTCGGCGGTAGAAAAATCCAGTGCGGGCTGAGTTCTTGACCTCGCCCCGCTTGCGGGGTCGCCCAGCGCAGCGAGGCGGGTGAGGGGTTGTGCGTTGATGCAGAGCATTGCGATTCCGGACAAACCCTCACCCGGCGCTTCGCGCCGACCTTTTCCCTATAGCGAAGACGCGAAAGGGCGAGGTTATGAGGTCATGAGCCCCTCACCGGCGGCGAAAATTGGGGACGCACAGGGCGTTCGGGCAGTGGGCCACCTTCAGATCGAAGTTCGTATTATCGTAATAGCTGATCAGCCCCAGGCCGTCGGAGCCGATCGTGATCGAGGTGTACAATCCAACATGAGGTGTACAATCCATATAAGGAAACTCTGAATAAGTCACCGCATCGTCTGTTATAGGTTTCATTTGCTTGCAAGCGAACGGATGACCAAATGCCCCAACTTTCATTTTCCACCCTGGCTTATCACAACAAGAAAAAGACCACGCGCTTTGACATTTTTCTGGGCGAGATGGAGCGGGTGGTACCCTGGACGGAGATTGCGGCGCTGATCGAGCCGCAT
>JAYVQF010000161.1:0-7319 GCA_043777195.1 Thermoanaerobaculia bacterium | reverse complement strand
GTGACGGCTTCGCTGTGGGCGGTGTCGCAATCCGCCGGCCCGCGCTATTCGCTTGACTCCGGCACGACCTGGACGGCGACGCCCGGCACGAATGATTACACCCTGCCGGGCGGGCAGAGCTGGTCGGTGATCCGCGCGCTTGGAATGAATGCGACGAGCGGCAGCCGCGAGGTGGTGGCGGGATCGGCGACGGGGTTGTTCCGCTCGAATGATGGCGGCGCGACCTGGCGCAATGTCAGCGGCACCGGATCGGGATTGGAAGCGACCTCGAAGAACTTTTCGTCGGCGGTTTCGACGGTGACGAGTTTCGGCAACACCGACCTGCTCGTCGGCGCGACCGGCGCCACGAATGGCGGTGTTTATCTGTCGGGCGACGGCGGCGAGCACTGGACGCAGGTGAACGCGGGGTTCGATCCGGCGAATCTCTCCATCTCCTCGCTCATCAAGACCAGTTGTACCGGTTGTCCGGTGCAATATTATTCCGGCTCTTACGGCGGCGGAATGTACACGCGCACGATTTCCGTCGTGGCGCCGCCCGCCTTCCCCGTTGCGAATTACTCCTGCTACGGAACCACGGCTTGCAGTTGCGTCACCGGTGGCGGCAGCGGCCCGGAGCAAGGGGGCCAGCAATTCAAACTGTGCGGCAACAATTTCCAGATCGGCGCGGTGGTGGAATTCGACGGGGTGCCGGCGGCCGGGTGCATCTTTGTTGATGCAAACACCCTCACCTGCACGGGCACCCCGCCGCATGCACCCGGCCTCGCAAAAATCCGCGTGCGCAATCCCGATACGCGGATCGGCTACCTGCCCGCTGCATACACCTATACCACCGGCACCTCGCGCGCATCGCAGCTGCGCGTGGCGAAAGCGGGTGCCAACGCCAATCTCACCTGGAGCTGCGCCGGCTGCACCACCAACCCGGCCCTGGTGTATCGCGCGCAGAATGTGTCATTCAGCGCTTACCTTGAACAATACAACGGCGGCACCGGCGGCGCCTTCACCAACACCGGCGCCATCGCCAGCGCGCAGAATTATTTCTGGAGCGTGGAGTAGTAGTTCGTTCGTCATGGCCAGTTTTGAGCCATTCAATACACAATGGAGTCCCTCATGAAGTCCGCCAACTCATTCCGCCTGTCAGTTTTGTCCCGCTTGTTCCCCCTCGCGGCGCTGGGGATTCTTGCGCTGCCGGCGGCGGCGCAGACGGTCACCGCCACGCTGCCCACGCTTGCCACGCCGTGGGCCGCGGCGGTCAATCCGGTCACGGGAAAAATCTACATCGCCCATTACGCCACTCCCGGCTTCGTGACGATTGTGGGCGGGGCGACGCAGGCGAAAAGCACGGTGCTGGTCGGCAACCTTCCGGACGCGCTGGCGGTCAACCCCGCCACCAACAAAATTTATGTCGCCAATTCTTCGAGCAACACCGTTTCCGTGATTGACGGTGCGAGCGGCGCTGTCAGCGCGACCGTGACGGTCGGCGCCACGCCCTATGCGCTGGCGGTCAACCCGGTGACCAACAAAATTTATGTCGGCAATGATGGCGGCGCCAGCGTCACCGTGATTGACGGCGCAACCAACACCACCGCGACCGTGGCCACGGGCACCTGGCCCGATTCGCTCGCCGTCAATCCGGTGACCAACAAAATTTATGTGGGCAACAACGGCAGCGGCAGCGTGACCGTGATTGACGGGGCAACCAACGGCACCACGACCATCGCGGCGGGCAGCGCGCCGCTCGCGGTGGCGGTCAATCCGGTGACCAACAAGATTTATGTCGCCAATAACGGTGCCGCCTCGGTCTCAGTGATTGACGGGGCCGCCGGCACTGTCAGCGCGACCGTCCCGGTGGGGGTCAGCCCGCGGGCGCTGGCCGTGAATCCGGTCACCAACCGCATTTATGTGGCCAACAGCAGCGGCAATTCGGTCACGGTGATCAACGGCGCCACCGGCGCCGTCGCCGCCACCGTCGCCGCCGGAAACGGCCCGCTCGCGCTGGCCGTGAACCCGGTCAACAACAAAATTTTCGTCGCCAACAGCGGCGCCGGCAACCTTGTCACTGTGATTGACGGGAACACCAACCTTGCCGCTTCGCTGCCCGCCGGCGCCGGATCACGCGCGGTGGCGGTCAATCCCCTCAGCGACAAAATTTATGTCGCCAACGCCAACGGCGGCAGCGTGACCGTCATCGACGGCGCCAGCAACGGCACCGCGACCGCCTCGCCCACGGGAAATTCTCCCTCGTCAGCTGCGGTCAACCCGGTCACCAATAAAATTTATACCGCCAATCTGGGCGGCGATTCTGTGACCGTGGTGGACGGCGCCACCAACGGCGTGACCCAGATCCCGGTGGGCTCACTGCCCTGGGCGATCGCGCTCAATCCGATCACCAACAAAATCTACACCGCCAATTTCGGCGGCAACTCGGTTTCGGTGATTGACGGCGCCAGCGGCGCGGTGAGCGCCACTTTGGCCGTCGGCGCGGGACCGCAGGCGGTCGCGGTCAACCCGGTCACCAACAAAATTTACACCGCCAACAGCAACGGCGCTTCGGTGACGGTGATTGACGGCGCCACCCTGACCGCCGCCACGGTGACGGCCGGCGCGGGGGCGCAGGCGCTCGCCCTGAATCCGGTCACCAACAAAATTTATTGCGCCAACGGCACCGGCAATTCGGTCACGGTGATTGACGGTGCCACCAACGGCACCGCGACGGTGGCGACCGGCGCCGGACCGCAGGCGCTGGCCCTGAACTCCGTCACTAACAAAATTTATGCGGTCAACGCCGCCGGCAATTCGGTGACGGTGATTGACGGCGTCACCAACGGCGCCGCGACCGTGGCGGTGGGCGCCGGCCCCTATGCGGCGGCCGTCAATCCCGCCAACAACAAAATCTATGTGACCAACGAGACCGCCGGCACGGTCAGCGTGATTGACGGTGGCACGAACGCAGTGGCGCCGGTCACTGTCGGGGCGGCGCCGCGGGGCATCGCGGTGAATCCCGTCACCAACAAAATTTATGTCGCCAACAACACGGGAAATACGATCACGGTGATTGACGGAATCACCAACGCCGCGAGCACCGTGGCGGCGGGTGGCGGCCCCAGCGCCGTTGAGGTGAATCCCTTCACCCAGAAAATTTATGTGACCAACGCCAACACCGCCACGGTCACGGCGCTCTCGGAGCAGGCGGTGCAGGCGATTCCGCTGACCACCGCCATTACGCCACTGGCGGGCAATCAGACGGCAAACCCCTCGCAAGTAATGACTTTCACCGCGGCCAGTGCCTACTCGCCCACCGCGCCGCCGGTGCGCGCGGTCTATTTCCAGTTCGACGGCTGGCAGGGCGCGTGGCTGTCCGCGACCTACAACGCCGGGCCGGCGAATTGGACGGGCGCCGCGCCGGCGCTGAGCGCGGGACTGCATGTGGTTTACGCCTTCGCCGCCGATGCCCAGGACGCGACTTCGATCAACACCGCGAGCAGCCCCATCCCCGGCCAGATCACGGCCTATTTGTTCCTGGTCACGGCGGCGCCGATCGTCATCAACACCGCGAGCCTGCCCAATGGTGAAATAGGCCTCGCCTATAGCCAGAGTTTCAGCGCGTCCGGCGGCACCGGCACAGGGTACGGCTGGAGCGTGGTGTCCGGCCTGCCCGCCGGCTTGTCGCTCTCCCCGGCGGGGCTGTTGAGCGGGACGCCATCGTCCGCCGGAGCCGCGAGCTTGACGGTGCGCGTCACCGACAGCGGCGCGAACACCGTCACGCGCGCCTACGGCTTCACGATCTATCCGGCGCTTGCCGCGACAGGTGGAACGCTTCCGGATGGAGAAGCAGGAATCGCCTACAACCGCGTCCTGACCGCGTCGGGCGGGGCGGGGGGCAATGCGTGGAGCGCGGTTTCCGGGTTTCCCGTCTGGCTCGCGATTTCCTCCAGCGGCACACTGGCGGGTACGCCGGCCGCCGCGGGCCCGGTCAGCCTCACTGCCAAAGTGACCGATGCGCTCGGCGGCGCCGTATCGCCGGCATACAATTTTTCCATCCAGCCGGCGGTCGGCGTCGCCACCGCCAGCCTTCCGAACGGCTCCCTTGGCGTTTTCTACAGCCAGTCGCTGGCCGCCAGCGGCGGCGTGGCGTCATTCACATGGGTGATTTTCAGCGGCGCACTGCCCGCCGGCATCGGCCTCGCGGCGAACGGCACGCTCAGCGGCACCCCCACGGCGTTCGGCGCTTTCAATTTCACGGTGCAGGTGAGCGACGGCGTCGGCGGCAGCGCGACCCGCGCGCTCAGCCTGACTGTCATCCCGCAGCTTGCGCTGATCACCACCACCCTGCCGATCGGGTATCTCAATGTCGCCTATCCGGCCACGGCGCTACAGGTGGCCGGCGGCACGGCGCCCTACAGTTTCCAGCTCCTGAGCGGCATTTTTCCCTCTGGCCTTGTCTTCAACGGCGCGACCGGGACGATCAGCGGCACCCCCGTCGCGCTCGCCTCCCCGGTATTGAATTTCCAGGTGACCGACAATGTCGGCGCCACCGCGACCCGCAGCCTCACTCTGACCGTCAGCGATCCCCCCACCCCGGGAACCTGGCAGCCGCGCGCCATTTTCGGCGGGGATATCCGGCACATCGCCGCCTCGCCCAATTACGCTGCGGACGGCATCGTCTTCGCGGCGGGAACCCAAGGCGAAATATTCCGCACTGCCGACCGGGGCCTCAACTGGAGCCGGTCGCTCGTGGATACGGCGCACGCCGGCACGACCCTGAACAGCCTGGTGCTCTCGCCGGTTTTTGCGGGGGGGGCGGCGACGATTGACGGGCGGACGCTGTTCGCCGCAAGCGAAGAGATCGCGGTGTGGAAATCGGAGGATGGCGGCGCCACTTTCGTCAAGAAGAGCGTCGGGCTTCCTTGCAACGGCGACATCGCCTGCTGGGCGACGCCCTGGACGCGCGCGCTCGCCATTAGCCCCAATTACGCGAACGATCACACGCTGTGGCTGCTGGCGCTCGTCGGCGCCAACCAGCCCTTCGTCATTTTCAAAACGGTGAATGGCGGCGACACTTGGAGCCGGGCCGGCACGATTCCCTACTGCAGCACCTATGACAAACACCTGATGGCTGCGGCGCCGGATTACCCCGCCAGCCTCCTGCTGCTGCTCACGGCCTGCGACCAGGTGTACCGTTCGACCGACAGCGGCGCAACCTGGAACTTCGTTTATTCGCCCGCCGGGGGCGCCGCAGGCAACGGCCTCGACAATCTGCGATTTTCGCCCGCTTTCAGCGCCGATCGCACCGTGGTCGTCGAGGATCACAGCGCGCGGCTGCACCGATCGAGGGATGGCGGCCAGACCTTCTCGCTGCTCTCGTACGGCGCGCTGAATCTCACGGTCGCGTCCCGGCCGGCCCTCCCGCCGGTCTGGTATTTCTTCAAAGCCGCCGCCGGCAGCCCCGCGCCGCCGCCTTACAACCTGATGCGCTCCGAGGACGGACTCGCGACTGCCTCTCCGCTCTATGACACCGGATTTTCCGTGCAATATCGCAATGACCTGGGGGCGTTGACCTCGGCGGCGACTGGCGCGATCCCGGATCTGTATCTCGGCACTTCCTTCGGTCTGTTCGCCTCGTTCGACGAGGGCGCTTCCTTCAGTTCGCGCGCCAGCGGGATTTCCGCGCACCGCATCGCCCGGCTGGCGGGCAGCGGCAATCAGGTCGCCGCCTGCGACACGGGCAGCCCTTCGTGGTTCAAGAGCTCCGACGCCGGCGCGAGCTGGACCAAGCTCAGCTCTCCCGCCACGCTGTTCTGCTCGGTCATCGCCCTGTCCCCGGACTACGCCAATGACCGGGTGGTCTTCATCGGCGACCGCTTCAACGGCCTGTACCGATCCGCCAATGACGGGCAGTCTTTTTCCCTGGCGCTGAATAAAAATGTGATGACGATCGCCTTCGCACCCGGGTTCCTGAACGGCGTCGGCATCCTGTTCGCCGGCGCCAATGACGGGCTGTACAAAAGCCTTGACGGCGGGCTGTCGTTCAGCAAGATCACCACTTTGACCGCGCCGAATTGCGTGGTGAGCTTTGCGGGAGGGGAGTCGGTGGGCAGCGTCGCCATTTCCCCGGCCTTTTCAACCGACCAGACGCTGTTCGTTTCAAGCTACACCAACGGCACCGAGGGGGGACTGTGCAAGAGCGTGAATGGCGGCGGCAGCTGGAGTTCGGTGCTGGTGGGCGGGGTGCGGCGGGACGGGCCGCTCAGCCTTTCGCCGGTTTACAACGAGGCGGGCGTCAACAACAGCGCGGCAAGAACCCTTTTCATCAACCAGGCCTATTCCGTCTATCGCTCCCGTGATGGCGGCGCCAGCTGGAGTACCCCGTCGGTTCCAGCGACCAGCACGGTGCTGAACGGCTACACGGTATTCTCGCCGAATTATTCGACCGACAACACCGTCTTCATTACTTCCGGGTATGCCGGCAGCGGCATCGCCAACACCCAGTTCAACGGGCTGCTGCGCTCCGGCGACGGCGGCGCCAGCTTCAACCTGCTGTCTGCCGGCGACCAACTCGCCACCCGCACCCTGAGTGGTTTGTATCTGCCGCCCGGATTCAACGGCACCGGCGGCCTCTCGACGGCGGTGGCCACCACCTTTGGTTCGGGCCTCTGGCGTTCCACCGATTCGGGCAACAGCTTCATCCCCACCACCGACTTGAAATTCGCCAGCAAATTCATCAATGGCGTGGCGCGCGCGCCGGGCGGCGCGCTGGGCTTTGCGTCGGGCGTGGGGGGCGGCTCACTGCTGGCCGCCACCGGTGACCAGGGCGTTTTCCAGAGCGACGACAACGGCATCACCTTCACGCAAATTTCGCAGGGGCTGCCCGCGAACGCGAACGCGGCGGCGATCGCAGTGCCCTCGCTCGCCACCATCGCACCGCTGACCGCGGTGAAAACTGCGGCGGGCGCGCCGCAGGGATTGTGGAAATACAACGGTTCAGTATGGGCGCAGCAGACCGGGGCGAATCTTTCCGCGACGGGGACATACACTTCGTTCCTGGAGGACGGGACGAATTTGTATGCGACCCGGGCGGATGGCGTCTCGGTGAAATCCGCCGACGGCGGGGTGAACTGGACGGCATTGCAATCCACTGAAACCGATCTCGTGAAGATGGATTTCAATTCGCAAACCACCCCGACTTTCCTGAGCGACCCGGCGGTGAAGGTTCAGGGACCGCTTCCGCATGCCGCGAACGCGGTGACGGCTTCGCTGTGGGCGGTGTCGCAATCCGCCGGCCCGCGCTATTCGCTTGACTCCGGCACGACCTGGACGGCGAC
>JAYVQF010000160.1:0-7323 GCA_043777195.1 Thermoanaerobaculia bacterium | reverse complement strand
CCACCTGCCCGCGCTCTTCGTTGAGCATGCCGAGCAGCCGCGCCCGCGTGGTCTGCGGCCGGTCAGAAACGATCGCGACCTTCTCCCCCAAGAGCGCGTTGAGCAGTGTGGATTTGCCGACATTGGTGCGGCCGGCGAGGGCGACGAAGCCGAATTTAGGAAGGGAGGGAGAGGTCACGAGAGGAAGTTTAACCACCGTTGTGGTCATAGACTTTTCGGGAAGTAAGATCCTATCCGCAACCTTCGCGCCAAGAAGACTTGTCACGAAGGCTGCTGTGGAACTTCAATCCTTTTTCGGAAACGGAGAGGGGCACGGTGACGATGACGGTGACGATGACGATGACGGTGAGGGTGACGATGACGGGGTAGGTGGGCAGCGTGTGTTGGCCTTTTACGAAACCAGAAATATTTAGCCCCCTCAAGAGTGAGGGGCTAAATATTTCCGGTCTCTCCAAAGGAAAATCACCATGACTCAATCCCGCCAGGCCAACCCCGACACCATCAACCCTGAACCGTTTCTTCCTTGCGAACGCCTGGATGTTTACAGGCTCTCCCTTGAATTCAGGCAGTCTCTCGCAATCCTCGACGCGGCTCGCAATATCTCATCCCAACGCGATCAACTATTCCGCGCCAGCGACAGCGTTGTATTGAACATCGCTGAAGGCGCAGGCCGGATGGCCCGCGCCGACAAGCGCCGGCACTACAGCTACGCTCTGGGCAGCGCAATGGAATGCGGCGCCGCCCTCGCCCTCCTGTACGCGCGCGGGGCAATTCGCGACATCGCCTACCTAGAAAGGCGGATGATGATCATCCGCATCGTACAGATGCTCTCCCGTCTATGCGGGCCACCTCGGTGAGTGCGAGACTGGCGTGCAACCCCGCCGCGCATCCGTTATATTCGCGCCATGAAATGGGGACTGCTTCCGGGGATTGCC
This sequence comes from Thermoanaerobaculia bacterium, assembly GCA_043777195.1. GTDB lineage: Bacteria > Acidobacteriota > UBA4820 > JAYVQF01 > JAYVQF01 > JAYVQF01. The sequence goes on along the minus strand of JAYVQF010000160.1, from coordinate 6,388 downwards.
CTGCTGGCACTGTGTGCGCTGGCTTGGTCGTTTTCCCAACCGCTGAAGCTGCGCGCGGGGGAAAACCCGGTGGAGCCTGCGGCGACACCCCTCGCCGATTCCTGCGCCGGTTGCCATGCCGCGGCGGTCGCGGCGTTTCGCGAAACCCTGCACGGTAAATATTTCATCAATCACCCCCGGGGCGCGCTGGAACTTGCTAACTGCGCGTCGTGTCACGGCCCGCTGGAGGCGCACGCGAATAACCCGGACGATCCCAAATCCATCCGCTCGCTCCGCCGGGAACGGTTGCCCGATGCGAAAGTACGCAGCGCCCCTTGCTTGAATTGCCACCAGAATGATCCCGCGCTTTTCTCCGCCGCGCATTCGCGCCATCAGAAGGCGGGCGTCGCGTGCGGCGATTGTCACAGCGTGATGCGGCCGGTCAGCTCGACGCACCTGCTCCCGGTGGGCGATGCGAACGCGTTGTGCGCTAGTTGTCACACCGGAATTACTGCGCAGGCGCATCTGCGCTCCACGCATATCGCGGTTGGAGCGGGTGTGGGTTGTCTCGATTGCCACAACCCGCACGGCGCGCAGCGCGCGGCGCTCAAGAATGAAACCGTCAATGAAACCTGCACGACCTGCCATGCCGCGCAGCGCGGGCCGTTTTTGTTTGAGCATGCCCCGGTCGAGGAGAATTGCCTGACCTGCCACACCCCGCATGGCGCGACCCAGCCGGCGCTTTTGAAGATGAATACCGGCTCGCTCTGTCTCTCGTGCCATTCACAAGCGCCCTTCTTTCACAAATTCACCGGACTTGACCGCTTGACCCTGGCGAAAGCCTGCGCCAACTGCCACGCCATGATTCACGGCTCCAACCACGCCGACGGCAGCCGCTTGCAGCGCTGACTTTGATTATTCACATGCGCCCGCCGCTGCTGCTCCTCGCCCTTGCCGCATTGCCGCTCGCCGCGCAAACCGCGGACGATGACAGCGGCCAGGTGCCGATTGCGCCGCAGCCCGCTCGCGTCGAAGCGCTGCGGATGCAGGACGATGCGGCGTTCGAACGCTGGCAAGTGCAGTGGGGTGGCAGCCTCGCACAGCATGGAATTTCATCCGCTGAAGAAGCACCGTGGGCGGAATTCCGCACGGCGGATAGCCGGTTTGATTATCGCCCGCCCGGCACAAACTTCCAGCTGAGTGCGGCGGCGAACGATCAGGGCAGTTGGCGGCTGGGCTTGCGCGCGCTCAACAGTTCAGGCGGCCGCTTCGAGCTGAATTACCGCCGGACGCAGCGTAATTTTTTTGACAATGCCCCGCAGCTTTTCAGCGGCGGCGCGATGTCGGCGGCGGCCGCGGGCGCATACACCCGTCTCATGCCCAGCGCCTTGGACCTCGACGGCGAGTGGGATCCCTCCGGCATTGCCGGCGCGCCCTGGGCCTCCCGCTCAGGCGCGCGCATCCGCCGCGATCTACTGTCTGCAAGTTACACCCAGCGTTTCGCTTTCGGCGGTGATTTCACCGTCGCGCTGGATCTGCAACGACGCCACGGCACGCGGGTGTGGAGCTTCGTGCAGCCCACCGGCATGCAGGTGTTTCCGGCGGCGGATGGCGCCGCTTACGGCGAGAACAAAGCCGTCACCGCTTTTCTGCTTCCCGTCGATGACCGCGAGACCGGGGTTTCTCTCGCTTACCACCAGGGCGGCGGCGGCTGGCGCTTCGCCACGGCGCTGGGCTGGACCCGCCATATCGATGGGAATCGTGAATTGAATGCGTCCAATCCGTGGACGGGGCTGCCTTCACTGCGCAGCCGCATCGGCGAGAACAATGACCTGTTGCACGGGGAAATCAGCCTGGCCAAGCGCTGGGGGAATCAGGAATTCTCCGCGCGAGCGCGGCTCGAAGAAGGCCGCGCTGACATCGCCCTTGAAAATGTGAGCGCTTATTCTGGCGCGCCCCTCGCCGGCACCGTGCACGCGCGGGTGCGGCGTGAGCGGCTGGCGCTGGAGTATCGCGGCGACTGGGGCAACTGGACGACGATCCTGGCGTTTACCCGCAAACGCCGGTGGCGCACCGACGCACCGATGGATTTTCCCGAGTATGACCACCCGCTTTACGGCGCGCAGTTCGGGGTCAGCGGTGCGCTGCCCGGTCTCGCCCGTTCCCCGCGACCCATGAATCGGCAGGACGAAGAGGGGCGTTTCACCCTGGAGCGCGCGCTGACACTGGGCGGCGTGACGGGATCGCTTCGCGCATCAGCCGCGCGAGGGCGAGAGAAATTTTCCTGGCGCGCGGTGGAGCAGATTGATCGCAGCGAAGGTTCGCTGGAAATCGCACTGGGCGGTATGCACGGCCGCATGCAGGTGGCGGGGAAATTTCTGGCGCGCAGCGCGCCGCCTCCGGTTGCGAATTATTATGAGACGACTTTTATCGGTCCGGATGGGGCGCTGTTTCTGGAACCCGGCCAGGCCCCGGGTTTTGCCGCGGCGGACCTGCTGGGCGGCCATCGGCTGGAACTGCGCGCCAGCGGCGAACGCGATCTCTCCACCCGCTGGTCATTCGGCGGCGACGGGCAATGGCAGCGCGATCGTTTTTCCGACAGGCGCACGGGGCTGTCGGCGCGCGAAAGCAGCGCGGCTTCTCTCACCCTCACCGGGTTGCTCGGTTCGCGCTGGCAGTGGGTTGCCAGCCTGAGCGGTCAGGCGCTGGCGCAGGATCAGGACGCCAGCAAGCAATCCGGCGGCGGCGGCGAAACGGTCGATCCGCTCGACCCAAGCCATCAGGCGCCGGTATTTCTCGCCACGCGGATCAGCGGCTGGGAATTGGCGCAAACCCTGCGCTGGCAGCCCGCGCGCTGGCAGCTTGAATTGTCCGGCTACGAGGGCGGCAGCCGTGAAGCGCCCGGCACCGGCGCGGCGCTGGATCTCACCACCCGCGGGGCTGCGCTGCGCGCGCGCTTTCATCCGCGCCCACGCGGCTTCTATGCCGGCCTGGGTTTTGACTGGCGGCGCGTTCACCGCGACAATCCTGGCGGCGATCTTTTCCCGACTCTCATCGACGCGCCGCGAAACGATCCCTACGCGGCACTCCCCGCCCCAGATCTGTTCCAGCCCGCGCCGGTTCTCGGCCCACAGGGCTGGAGCATCGGGATCTCACTGGGTTGGCGCGAATAACCACCCGGAAACGCAAAAAGGCGGCGCTCGCAGCGCCGCCCTTCGGAAATACTGGGGTTCGGGAAAAATGATTATTTCTTGGCGTCGCCTTTCTTGGCGGCTTCGGGCTTCTTTCCGTCCTTGCCTGCGGCGGCACCCTCGGCGCCTTCCTCGTCCTTCTTGCCTTTGGTGATGACTTCCGGCTCGGCGCCGGCGGCACCCTCGACAGGAGCGGCAACGGCCGCGACTTCCTCTTCCACGCGCGGCGCGGTCACATGGCAGAGGGGCTGGTGGTTGTCATGGGCGATCAGCTTGACCTTGTCGTCCAGCTTCAGATCGGCGAGACGGATGGAGTCGTTGATCATCAGGGTGCTGATATCGAGCTTGATCTCTTCCGGAATGTCCGCGGGCAGACATTCCACTTCAACCTCGTGCAGAAGCAGTTCGAATACGCCGCCCTGCTGTTTGACGCCCGCGGCTTCCCCGTGGGTGTGCACGGGCACCTTGACGCGCACGGCCTTGGCCATGTCGATGCGGATGAAATCGGCGTGCGTGAGACGGCCGGTCAGCGCGTTCAACTGGTAATCCTTCACCATGACGAAACGCTTCTTGCCGCTGCCTTCGAGCTCGAAGTTGATGATGGAACGCAGCCCCTGGCGCGATTTGAGGATGGCGAGCAGGCTCTTTTCGTCCACGGTGAGCGAGACGGCGGGTTTGCCTTCGCCATATAGCACCGCGGGCAGCTTGCCGGCAAAACGGAGTTTTTTGGCAATTTCCTTGCCGGTGGCCTCGCGGGAGGCGACGATCATATCGGGCATTGGAGGATCCTCTGAAGGGGGAAGGCGGGGCAGTGATACATCCGGGGCGTGTGCACCGGCGCCAGCCGCGATTCCGATATCAATTTGGGAGCGGGATTCTAGGCGATTTAGTCCGCTCTGTCAAGCTGCGGAACCACGTTTTAGCCGCCCATCTCGTCAGGCCGACGCACCGACCGTGAGGGGCTGCAACACCTTGAGGTCTTTGCCCGGCTTGAATTTGATGACCCGGCGCGAGGGAATTTCCATGATGGCGCCGCTCTTGATGTCGGTGACTCTTTTGGGCTTCCGTTGGCGCACTTCGAACACGCCGAAGCCGCGCACCTCAATGCGCCCGTCCTCGGTCAGCGCCTCTTTCACGATTTCAAAAAAATCGTCCACCCGCTCCATCGCCTGGAGACGGGTGATCTGCTGGCGTTCCATGAGGAGATTGACGAGATCCGCTTTGACAAGGGCCATGATTTTTCCCCGAGATGATTTAACCGCCAAGACGCCAAGGCGCCAAGGCGCCAAGAAAAATGCAATGTTCAATTCATCGTCGTTCAGAATGATGGGAATGCTGGAGACGATCCGCAGATTAGGCCGGCCACAACGGCTTTCTGACCTTGGCGTTCTTGGCGGTTAAGTTTTTCAGCCCGCCGACATTGAACTGACCGCGGTGGCTTCGTCGTCGTAGATGTCGAATACGGTCATGAGCTGGGTGATTTCCATCAGCTCCTGGATGCGGGAAGTGAGTTTGAGCAGCGCCATGGCGCCCTGCCGGTTTTTCACCTTGGTGTAGGTCGCGACCATTTCGCCGATGCCGGTTGAATCGATAAAGGTGACCCCTTCGCAGTTGAGCAGGATCTTCTTCTGGCCCTGTTCGAGCAGACCGTGCACGATGTCGCGCAGCTGTTCGTCGCCCGAGCCGATGGTGATCTTGCCCTTCATGTCCACGACGGTGACCGGGCCGGTTTGCCTGATGATGTACTTAAGCATGTGAAGCGCCCTCCGGGGCGGGGGTTGGCGCGCCTTCCGGCGCGGATGGCGGGGTCAGCGTTTTTTCCAGAATGATCGCGAATCGGCCGTTGGAATTATAGCCAATGTCCACCCGATCCATGCACTTGTCGATGCAGAAAATGCCGCGACCAGAGGGCTTCATCAGGTTTTCCGGTTTGAGGGGATCCTTGACGCCCTCGCGCCGAAATCCCGGCCCCTCGTCGGCGATGACGAAGCGCAGGACTTTGCCATCCTGCCGCCATTCCATGTCGATCTGCACGGTCTTGGCCGGATCGAGCTGGTTGCCATGAAGGATCGCGTTATTCACCGCCTCGCGAAACCCGAGCGTCGTCCAGTGCACGGTGTCCTCGTCGAGTTCCAGTGTCGAGAGCAGCGTTTCCATCTGGGTGTGCACGATCTCCGCGGCCGGGAAACTGCTCGGCACTTCGAAACGAAGTTTTACCCAAACGGGCGGCTTGGCGGAGTTGGCGGCGGGACACATGGGGCGTTACCGCTTCTTGACCGCGATCGGGCGGGCAGGGACGCCGCCGTGGATCGCGTGGTCCGGAATCGAGCGGGTGGCCAGGCCGTGCGAGCCCAGCATCGCGTCGGCGCCGATGGTGATGCCGCTGAGTACGGTGGAGTGGTAGGTCACGCGGGCGCCGTCGCCGATGACGGTGTGGCCGCAGCTGACCTTCTCGATTTCGAGGGTGTCGTGGCCGTGGCTGTAAACATTGGCATAATCGGAAATTGACACGCCGTTGCCAATGATGATTTCGCCGCGGTCGTCGAGCAGGACATGGCGATGCACTACGCTGCGTTCGCCGAAGCTGATGTTGTAGCCGAAAGAGAACTCGACGAACTGGAAGAACTTGGCGTCCGGCGCGCATTTCTTGAAAAGGCGTTGGGCCAGCGCCCGGCGCAGTTTGATCCCCAGCCAGATATTCTGTCCGCCCGCAGGCGAGCGGTCGAATGAATACCACAGCCACAGCAGCGGCTTGGCGCGCGCGAACTTCGCGGCGTCAATCTCAGCGTAATATTCGGCCTCAAGGGTGGTATTGCGCGGATCGAAGGACGCCGCCTGCACCCGTGCGGCCAGCGGCAACTTGGGGTCATTCATGCGCTCGGCGGGGTCGGCCCCGGCGCCCAGATGCAATCCCGCCAGCGTGCGTGCAACGGTGTCGTTGCGGTCGCGGGCGGGGTCGTCCAGTTCGGCCATCAGACCGGCGATCCAGTCTTCATAGAGCCGGGCCGCTTTCTCATTCTCCAGTGTGATCGTGCGGGATGCCATGGGAGCGCGATTATAACGGGCTGCGGGGGCGCAGTAGCGAACCGAATCACTGCGATCCGGGCCGATGCAGCCGTCTCTCCCACGGCGCCGCACAGCTGCGATAATTCCCCCATGTCTCTCCAATATCAGCGCGTTCTCATCAAATTATCGGGCGAAGCGATGATGGGCAGCCA
>JAYVQF010000159.1:0-1918 GCA_043777195.1 Thermoanaerobaculia bacterium | reverse complement strand
CCACCATCAGGTTGGCCGGCTTGAGGTCGCGATGCACCAGCCCCTCGCCGTGCAGGCGCGAAAGAATGGTGAACAGTTGATCGGCCAGCGGCCAGAGGCGGGCCAGCGTTGCCGCATCGGCCGGGCCGTGCGCCAGGGCCGAACCGGGCGGAAGCGCGTCCCGCAGCGGCACGCCTGCGATCCGTTCCATGGTGTAGAAACTGCCGCCCGCATATTCCCCGTAATCAAATGCGCGCACGATGCCCGGGGTATTCAGGCGGGAGAGAATCAAAAATTCCCGCTTGAAGCGCAGCCGGTGCGCCTCCCCGCCCGCCGAGCCGCCTTCAGCCTGGATGAACAGCCGCTTCACCGCCACCGCATGACCGCGCCGCAAATCCTGCGCCAGCCATACCTCGCCCATGCCGCCGGCACCCAGCCGCGCCTGCAGGCTGTACCGATCGGCGGGCAGCCAGCCCTGCGCAATAACATTCATGGTGAATTCAGCGGCAGAAATGCGGGCGTCAGAGCTTGCCGAGAATCTCATGCGCCAGCGTCAGCGCCGCCAGGCCCGCTTCCCCGTTCACGCGCGGCTCGCGCTTTTCGCGCACCGCGGCGATGAAATCGGAAAGTTCCGCGGCCAGCGGTTCGGTTTTGTCGGGTGACATTTGCTCGCGGCGGATTTCCGGCCCCTTCTCGCCCATCGTCACCGCGATCTCCTCCATCGTTCCTGCGGCGCTGTCGGCGCTGCGGTAGAGGTGCGGTTCGAAGACGCGGATTTTGCGCACCGGCTCTTTTGAGACGCGGCTGGCGGTGAGATTCGCCACACAGCCCGAGGCGAATTCCAGGCGGACATTGGCGATGTCCACTTTATCCGTCAGCACGGCAACGCCCTTGGCGCGCACTTCGCGCACCTCTGAACGGGCCATCGCGAGACACAGATCGAGATCGTGAATCATGAGATCGAGGATGACATCCACATCGAGCGAGCGGGGCTTGAACTCGGCGAGACGGTGAATTTCGATGAAGCCCGGTTGCCGCGTTCGCCGCAGGAGTTCCGCCACCGCCGGAGAAAAGCGTTCGACATGACCGGTCGCCAGCAGCGCCCCCGCACTACGCGCCGCCGCCACCAGGGCTGCGCCGTCCGCCACCGAACCGGCGAGCGGCTTTTCCACCAGCAGGGCCTTGCCCGCGCGCAGCAGCGGTTCCGCCACCGCGCGATGATGCACCGTGGGCACCGCGACCACCAACGCTTCGCTGCGCTCTGCGAGCGCCGCGATGTGGGCGAATGCCGTTGTCCCAAATTCCGCCGCGACCTCCCGGCCGCGCGCTTCTGAAGCGTCATAAATGCCGACTAGCCCAGCGCCGGGCAGCGCCCTCAGAATGCGTGCATGAATGCGCCCGAGATAGCCGGTGCCTATCACGCCAACGGAGACGGGGGTGGTCATGCGGCAAAGTTTAGCGGCCGTCCGCGCGGGTGTGCCAGAACGCGCGATAATTCCCCCGCCCGGAGGCGCATCATGGCCGATCATTTTCCCCTCGAATCCATTCCCCTCTTTCGCAATTTGCCGCCCGCGCAGCATGACGCGCTCGACCGCGCCGCGATCCGCCAGCTCTACAAAGCGGGCGAAACCATTTTCCGTTTGGGAGAGGCACCGGAATATATTTACATCGTGGAAAGCGGCGGCATTGATGTGCTGCTGCCGTCGGAGGGCAAGGAGATCATCCTCGCCTCCTTCGCCGAGGGCAGCTTTTTCGGCGAGATGGCGATCTTCGACAAGCAGCCGCGCAACGCCACCGCGCGCGCCAACGACGACACCACGCTGATCTGCATTCCGGGCAGCGCGGTCGAGGCGCTGTTCGACAGCTACCCGCTTGCCGCGCGGCAGTTCATCGGCGTCATCGCCCTGCGGCTGCGCGGCGCCAACGAAATGCTGGCCCG
>JAYVQF010000158.1:0-7363 GCA_043777195.1 Thermoanaerobaculia bacterium | reverse complement strand
CGGCAGTCATCTTTGCTACTGTTATTTCGTTGCGGCCCCTTCGGGATGGCATTCAGCCGCGTTTCTGCGATAATTTCGGGGTCTTGAACCCGATATTTACATTGAAGGAATTGCCCATGAAACTCAACCGACTTTTCAATCGCGCGGCCGCGGCCGCGCTGCTTTCCTGCCTGCTCCTGCCCGCGCCCGCCCTGCTCGCGCACACGGATTCGGTGGATCTGAAAAAATGGCCGAAAAATGATCCCATCGAAACAGTGCTGACCAAGGATGAAAAGGCGCTCTATAAAACCCTCGCCGATGACGCGCAGCGCGGCAAGTTCATCGATTTTGTCTATGCCCGCCGGTCCACCGCCGATCGTGATTTTCATATCCTGCTGGGCGAACTCGCGAAGAACATGGAAGCCTACAATGTCTATAAGAAAGGCGACGAGACGGCGGACGACAAAAATAAAAAACTGCTTTATCCGGGCTGGCAAACCGATTCCGGCAGGGTCGTGATGGGCTTCGGACTGCCCGACCGCTCGGAAAACGATGCCGTCAATCCCACCCTTTTTCACATGACCTATTCCCGGGCCATGCCGGGCAGCCTGCCGCATCCTTTCGTGGTGGATTTCAGAAAAACCAAGATTTCACCGCTGGGTCCGGGCTCGGAAGTGGACTGGATGCAATTGATGGGCAAACTTCCCGCGGATTCAATCTGGGCGCTGATCCTGCCGCCGGCCAGCGGAGCATGGTCCGCTTTTCAGACCGACCCAAAATCGGTTCAGCTCAAAGAATGCGTGCCCCTTTCCCCGACCCTGTGCTTGAAAGCGCCGCCTGTTGCGGGCACGACGGTCAGCGGCAACGGCGAAAGCGGCGCGGCGGGAGCCGACACCGCGCCGGGTGCGGTTGCGGCCGGCGGCAAGATCAAGGATCCGGAATTCGCCATGCAATATTCCGGCGAAGGCACGCTGCGTCCCAATATCACGGTAAACGCGCTCCCCACCCAGAAGGCGGGCGATACCGAAGTGCGTCTGATCATCTCATTGCCCGGCGGCCCTTTCGAAGCGCAGGCGCATCTGCTGCCGCTTGAAGGCAGCACCGGGGGCGAACAGGAATTCATCAATACCCCGGCGGGCGCGAAGAATCCCGAGCAGGTTTTCAAGGGCATCGACATCAAGGGCAACTATTATCTCGAAGCCCGCCGTTCGGTCGTCGCCGGAAACTATGAACTTGCGCTGGTCGTCACCCGCGGCGGCGAATTTGGCCGGGTCGTGCAGACTCAGGTGAACATCCCGCGCTTCGACGATGGCAAGCTCACCGCCACCAACATCATTTTCGCCGGCACCCCGGAAAAGGCGAAGGCCGGCGACCCGCTGACCCTGGGCGATCTGCGCATCATTCCCCGCACCGGCGCGTGCAAGCCGGGGGAAAGCTTCAGCCTGTTCATGGTGGCTTATGGCGCCTTGAAAAAGGAGGGCGGCTACCGCCTGAAAACGCAATTGACTTACCAGCTGGTCGCCGAGCCCGTGAACGCCGCCGACCGAAAAATTGATTTTGGCGGAAAACTGAAACTGGAAACTCCCGGTGCGGCCTTCTCCTCCACCAGCCCGCTGATCGGCACCGAAATCCAGGTTCCCGCGCAGCCCCCTGCGGCCTCCATCACGACGGGAAAAGTTTCCCGCCAGGTGCCGCTGCGCTGGAAATCCTTCAAGATCAGGGCGAAAATAACCGACGAAAATAATCCCGGAAGCGCCCCCTATGAAACCGGCTGGCAGGAAGTTCAGCTGGAAAAATAACCGCCATGTCCGGCCGCGTGCGTGAAGCCCTGATTCCCCCGCTCGCGGCCGGTCTGATTCGTTCGCTGCGCGCGACGATCCGCCTTGAATTTCGCAACCGCGAAGCGGTCGAGCGCTTGCGCGCGGACGGCAAAAATTACATCCACGCCTTCTGGCACGGCCGCCTTCTGCTGATGCCCTATTCTTATTCGGGCAAAGGCATCACCATTCTGATTTCCAAGCATGGCGACGGCGAGCTGATTGCGCGCACCATGCGGCGTTTCGGCTTCGACACCACGCGCGGCTCCACGAACGAGAGCGCGGTCGAATCCTTCAAGGCGCTGGTGCGCAAGGCGCGCGCCGGTTTCGACATCGGCTACACACCGGACGGCCCGCGCGGCCCCCGCTATTCCGTCACCGCCGGGCCCATCCAGCTGGCGCGCATGACCGGTCTGCCCATCGTGCCGGTCGCCTTCGCCGCCCGTAAAAAAAAAAATTCGCGAGCTGGGATCATTTCCAACTGCCGGCCCCCTTCACCCGCGCGGTTTTTGAGTACGGCTTACCGATCTTCGTGCCGCGCGACAGTGATGCCGCTGCGCAGGAACAATTTCGCCTGCGGCTGGAACGGGAATTGGGCAGCATGACGGCGCGGCTCGATGCGGAATTGGGCGACAACACCACGGCGGAAGAATTGCGGGCGCGAGGTTTTCTGTTTGACTAAGCCAGTCCAAGTCAGGCCGTATCGCTACCCGACCGGCTGAAGACCAGCAGTCCGCTGAGAATCAATACTCCGGCCGCGAGCAATCCCAGGCCCGGCCGTTCTTTGAGCGGCGGAAAGACCGCCAGAGAGGCGGTGACCAGCGGCTGCAGCAAGACATAAATGGCGACCAGCGAGGCGCCCGCCCGCTTGAGCACCCAGAGATTGAGAAAATAGGCGATTATGGTGGGAAAAACGAGGACGAAAGCGAGGGCGTAGAGCGTCCGCGAAGACAATTCGCCCCAGGGAATCCGGGCCAGCGGGAAGAGTCCAAGCGGCGCGAATTCCAGCGCACCGAAGAGAAAAATCACCGCCATCGCCCGCACCGAGGGCAGGCCGTGGAGCACCGGCCGCGCGAAGACCAGGTACATCGAATAGGACAGGCAGTTGATGAGGATCAGCGTGTCCCCGAGCAGGTGCTCATGTTCCAGCCGGAACCCGCGAACCAGAAACAGCAGGGTGATGCCGCCCAGCGCCAAGGCGAGGCCCAGCCATTTGCCGAGGCTGCCTTGTTCCCGCCCAAGCAGCCGCCCGGTGGTGTAGGTGAAAAGCGGAATCGAGCCCACCAGCAAGGTCGCCTCGGTCGCACTGGTGAATTTCAAGCCGCTGAGAAACAGCGCCTGATTGATGACTGTGCCCAATAGCGCCAGCACGGCGAGTTTCCCCAGTGCCGCGCGTCCCGGCCAGGATTCCCGCCGCCATGCCGCCGCCGCGAGAAAGGCCAGCGCCGCGCCCGCCAGCCGCAATTCGGTGAGCGCGAGCGGCGGCACCCGCGGATCGCCCAGCGCAATTTTCCCCACCACCGAGAATGCCCCGAAGCAGATCGACACCACGGCCAGCGCGAGGTGCAGGCGAAGACGGGGCGAAACGGAAATCAAGTCTTCACCAGAGGAGGCCGCAGGGCGATGGCGCAGCCTGCGAGAATCAGGAATGCGCCGGGATAAAAAAGAATGCCGGGTCTTTCATGAAAGACCAGGATGGCGAAAGTCGTCGCGCAGATCGGTTCAAGCAGAATCGCGAGGTTTACGGTCGGGGCGGGCAGATGGCGCAGGGAAAGGTTGATCAGGTTGTGACCCATCGCGGTGGGGATGAACACCAGCAGCGCCAGGCCGAGCCAGGCGGGCCTCGGCAGCGCGAGTCCGGGGCCGAGCGCCGCGGCGATCATCAGCCCGGCGGCGGCGGCGCTGTAATTGCCCGCGAGCAGCCAGCCGAATGGCACCGCCGTGCGCAGCCGGCGCACCAAAAGAAAGTAGAGGGAACCGGAAACCGCGCACAGGAGGGCGAGCAAAAGCCCGGCCAGCGGCGTCGCTTGGGCGCCTCGCGACGCGCTAAGCGCGACCAGCACCATGCCCGGCAGCGCCAGCGCCACGCCCGGCTTTGCGCCCGGCGGCGCCGGTTCGCGCGCAATCAGGGGCGAGAGCAGCGTCGTCACCAGCGGTTGCAGCGCCAGCAGCATGGTCGTCATGGAAACCCCCGCGCTCTGAATGGCGGCCGCGAAGGCGAAAAAATGCACCGCCAGCAAAAGCGCGGCCGCCCCCCACAGCGCCAGTGTCGCCGGCGAGGGTCGCCCCTCCCGCACCCCGCCCAGAAAGCGCGCTTGCAGCCAGAATATCGGCAAGGTCAGGCTCAGACGCCAGGCGACGAGCGTCAATGCCTGCAGGGGCACCAGGCGCGTGAGCGGACCCGATGCCGCAACGGCGAGCACGGCGAGAATGAGAATCAGGCGCGGATAGCGGAACAAGTTTCTTCAGTTCAGCAGGCAGGGCGGCAACTCGCTGCCCGGATCGAATTCATTTTCCGGCTTGGGCGCTGTGGGATCGGGCACGAACTCCAGTGCCGCGAGCGCAGTGCGCAGGCGGGCGAGGGCCGCGCGGCGCTTCCCTCGGTTGGCCGCGCCGGCCGGAGCATCGCCGAGCGCGGCGAGCTGCTTGAATTCCTTTTTCACCGACCACAGATCGGCCCGGAATTCCCCCTCCCCCACCGCAAAAGCCATGTACCGCAATATTTCCTCCGCCGCAGCCGGGGCAACGGTCGCTGCCGCGCGCCGCAAATAATCCCGGTAAGCGCCCAGACTTTCGCCCCAGCGACCGGCCGCATAGGCTTCCTGGGCGAGGCGCAGCGCACGGCGCGCGGCGCGACCCGCCCGCTTGCGCCGCCACAGCAATCCGCCCGCGCCAGCAGCCAGGGCGGTTGTCAGCCAGAAATAAACCGGGGTCACCCGGAAAGATTATCAGCGATGCCCTTGCCGCCGCGTCACCGGATGCGTCAAAATAGACGGAGATGGAACCGGTTCTCATCGAATGCACCCTGTGCCACAAACGGTACAACCTGGATCTGGGCAAGATGCGGGAAATGGGCGTGACCAACCCCGCCTGCCCGGCCTGCAAGACCCCCTTGCCCGTGGATCTGTCCCCCGTGGCGATCCCGCGCGTCGGCGAGATCACGGGGGCGATCAAGCCCGACGAGCTCAAACGGATTGTCGCCCAAGGCCAGGCGGAAGCCTCCGCGCATGCGCAAGCCGCCACGGAGGCCACCGCGGAACTGGCCAGTGATCGCGCCCATCGCGCCATCAACACGCCGCCAACGCATTCTGATGCGTGGACAAAGTCCAGTCAGGGGACGCCGCCAACGCATTCTGATGCGTGGACAAAGTCCAGTCAGGGGACGCCGCCGCCCGTGATGGCCGCGCCGTCTCCCGCGCCTTATATGCCGCCCGCGCCGATGGTTGTGTCCGCACCGGCCGAACCGGTTTCCCCGCAGGGTTCCTTTCAAGCAGACGACGAACCCGATTTTGACGCGCCGGATGTGGGCGAAGCCACGATCTCCTCCGCCATGATGGCGTCCCAGCTCGCCAAGGCCAACAAGCTGCCCGAGGGTTACAACTTCACCGTCAGTTGCATTGACGGCCCCGCTGCCGGGAAAAAAATATCGATGGACAACAACCGCTGCGTGATCGGCCGCCGCAAGGGGGATTTCATCCTCACCGGAGACGGGGAAGCCTCCAGTGAACACGCCGTGATCGATGTTCGCAGCATGGGCAATTATTTCGTCAACGACCTGGGCTCCACCAACGGCACTTTTCTCAACGACAAAAAAATCAGCGGCCCGACCCCGCTCAATGACCGCGATATTGTCCGCGTGGGCAGCTGCACCCTGCTGTTCGTCGTGACGGTCAAGGAAGATGAAATTCCCGTCACCGCGCCGGTTCCCCCCGTGCTGGCGCCGCCCCCCGGCGCGGGCGCCGCAGGCAGCGCGCCGCTGCCGCCCCCCAGCGAGGCGGTCATTCCCGACCTGCCCGCGTTTCTTCCCAAACCCACGCCCGTGCCGCCGAATTACCGTTTCTACCTGAAATTCATGGAAGGCGACATGACCGGCGAGGTTTTCGAGATGAAAGGCGGACGCGGTTATTCGATGGGCCGCTCGCGCGATTGCGATGTCCCGCTGGGCGACATCAAGGCTTCGCGTGTCCATGCCCGCATCTTCATCCTGGGCGTGGATAAATATTTCACCCAGGATCTCACCTCCACCAACGGCACCTTCCTGAATGAACAGAAAGTGCTCGATGTGCTGCCGCTCAAGAACCAGGATGTCATCCGCGTCGGCCTCACCAAGATGAAATTCATCGTCCTCAAATTGCCGCCCGGCCAGCAAACCATGTAGCGGAACTGACTCGGCGGAATTGACACTACGGAAAGGCACATCGCAGTCGGAACTTCAGACCTCGTCCGCTTCTCCGTTCGCACCCAGTCCGCACCGACGACTCCCCCATGTTCCTCACCGCCGCGATCCGCCTTTTAAAACCCGCCCAACTGGATGGCCTGCTGCGCCGGCGCGAGGCGCATCTGGAAGGGCTGGATGATGAAGTCCGCCGTGTTCTTGAGGCGGTTCATCACGAAGGCGATCATGCGGTCATCAACACCACCCACCAACTCGACGGGGTACGCATGGAGGAATCTCAGCTGGTAGTGGGGGTGGACGGATTGCATGCCGCGCTCGCCGGGCTCGATCCTGAAACCCGCACGGCCCTCGAAGCGGCTGCGAACTGCCTGATCGCCACCCAGCAAGCGCTGGCGCAGACGCCCGTCTGTATTTCCGGCGACGGCGTGCGCGTGGAAGTCGTGCCGGTCGCCGCGCTGCGCGCGGGAATTCATGCCGCGCCCGGCCGGCCCGGCAATCCCCTGCCGATTTTGGGCGCGGTCATCGCCGCGCGCATCGCCGGCGTTGAGGATATCACCGTCACCATCCCGCCCGGACCCGAAGGCAAGGCCCCGCCCCTGCTGCTCGCCGCCGCCGCGCTGGCCCGCGCCGATCGGGTTTTCGTCGCCAGCGCGCTGCCCGGCGTGGCAGCGCTGGCCTACGGCACCGATTCGGTCGCGCCAGTGGAAAAACTGGCCGGCGCCGGCAGCCGCCAAGTCAGTGTCGCCAAGAAATTACTATTCGGAAAACTCGACATTGACGGCCTCTCCGGCCCTGCGGAATTCGTTATTCTCGCCGACGCTCAGGCTGATCCGCGGCTGATCGCGCTCGACCTGTGCGGTCAGGCGGAAGCCGACCCGGCCACCCTGCCCCTGGTCATCACGGATGACGAAACACTCGCCGCCGCAGTGCGCAAGGCGGTGGCGGTGCTGCTCAAGGAGATTCCCCGCCGCGAACAGATCCAGGCGGCGCTGCTGGGGGGCGGCGTGATGGTCTGCGAATCATTGGACGAAGCCGTGCGCATCGCAGAGCGCATCGCGCCGGAAATGCTGCAGCTTGCGGTGCGCGAACCACAGACCTGGCTCCCCCATCTGCGCCGCGCCGGGCTCATCCTGTGCGGCCAGACCAGCCCGCCGCCCCTCGCGCTCGCGGC
>JAYVQF010000157.1:0-1941 GCA_043777195.1 Thermoanaerobaculia bacterium | reverse complement strand
CTGATAAAAGCTTCTGAAATGACCTTAACACAATCTTTAAATAAACACTTGAAATGTGGAAAAAATCGGGTATATTTATCCGTGGAGGCACTTCCATGTTTCGCACACCCCGCATCTTATCCGTAGCCGGCCTCATCGCCGGCGGCCTGCTTCTGGTTCAACCCCTCTGCGCAGGCAGCGGCTACATGATCATTTTCAAAAACGGAAGACAGCTCGAAACCAAGGCTCCACCGGTCATCAAAGGCGCAAAAGCCTACTTCATGGCCGTCAATGGCCAGGAATTCGTGGTCAAAGCCGAGCAGATCAACCTGCAAAAATCGAAATCCTACAATGACGACTTGCAACGATTTGCTTCGAGCGCGAGCGACATCAACACCGACGATGAACCCGGCAATCAGAGCTTGGGACGCGCCGCAGTTGATCACCAACGGGATGTCAATCAAAGCCATGAACGCGCCATTGTGGTCACAACCCGCGATCTCTCGCGCACCAGCGGCAACGAATTGAATACCATCGACCCGATCGCTGCCACCGGCGTCACTTCCAGCACCCCGGAACCCGCACCCTCCGTCCCCGCGACTGCCACTGTCCCCACCCCCAACGGGCCGGCCACCATCAATTACACCATCACGGTTCCCCAGCCTCCAACGGCCCCCGCCCCCGCCGGCGATTCCACTCCCCGCTGAGCAGCGACGGTTCTGCAAATAATTCGGGGCAGCCACTCGGCTGCCCCGTTTTTTTATGCCCAATTCCGCAATCCGGCATATTTATTTAACGGTGGGTGAACATCTCGCCCAGCGTGCGCACCGCGAAACCGGTTGCGCCCACCGGCTGGTCGCCCATGGCGACATCCAGAAAGGCCGGGCCGGCGATATCAAGATGCGCCCAGTGGGTTTTTTCATCAATGAAATGCTCGAGGAACAGCGCCGCGGTGATGGATCCGCCCCAGCGGCCGCCGATGTTTTTGATGTCGGCAACGGTGGATTCAAGCTTTTTCCGGTAGCTGCATTCCAGCGGCAATTCATGAAAGCGTTCACCGCTACGCTCGGCGGCCTTGAGAATCTGCTGCGTCAATTCGCGGTCATTTGAAAACAACCCGGCGACCAGCTCGCCAAGCGCCACCACCACGGCGCCGGTGAGGGTCGCGAGATCGATGACCGTCGTGGCGCCCTGCTGCTGCGCATAAGTCAGTCCGTCCATCAGCACCAGCCGGCCTTCCGCATCGGTGTTGAGGACTTCCACGGTCTTGCCGTTCATGGAGCGCAGCACATCGCCCGGTTTGTAGGCGCCGCCGCCCGGGAGATTTTCCGACGCGGCCACGATGCCGTGAATTTCGTAATCGGATCCGAGCTCGGCGATCAGCTTCATGGCACCCAGCACCGCGGCGCCGCCCGCCATGTCGCATTTCATGGTCATCATGCCTTCGAAGGTCTTGATGTTGAGGCCGCCGGAGTCAAAGGTGATTCCCTTGCCTACCAGCGCCACCACGCCGCGCGCTTTGCCCTTGGGCTTGTAGGTGAGATGAATCAACCGCGGTTTTTCATGGCTCCCGCGCGCGACGCCGAGAATTCCGCCGGCTTTGAGTTCCGCCAGCCCTTTTTCGTCGATGATTTTGCAGCTGAGCTTGCCGTCGCGCGCGATTTTTTCTGCCTCGGCGGCCATGATCACCGGGGTGAAATCGGAGGGCGGGGTGTTGACGAAATCGCGCGCCAGCATCGCCGCACCGGCAAAAGCGCGGCCGCGGTCAATGGCGCCGGAGGCGACCCCGCGGGCGCCGCGGTAGACCAGATCCACCGCTTCGAGCGCGGCTCGCGGACGGGATTCCTTGCGGAAGGAGTCGAATTGATACAGTCGCAGCTCGACGCCTTCCACGGCCGCCTGCACCGCTTCCGACAGGGTGAAAGGGAAATCGTCATGGTTGATGAAATCAAGCGCCAGCCG
>JAYVQF010000156.1:0-7535 GCA_043777195.1 Thermoanaerobaculia bacterium | reverse complement strand
GGCGCCCGGGCGGGCTGGTGATCACGGTAAAAGCGGCGCTGGGCCGCTCACCCGGCGAACCGCTCATGGGGCTCGCCCATTCCGCCCTGCGCCTGCCGGAATCGTTGCCCCTCAGCGACGCCATCGAACAACTGCGCGCCTCGGGTCACGAATTCGTGCTGCTGACCAAAGGCACCGCCATCACCGGTTTCGCCACTCAATACGACTGCGCCCGTCTGCTCCTGCGTGAATTGCCAAGGGAATAAACCTCAAGGCCCACACCGGTCGCTGGGCCGCCTGGCCATAGGTCTCAGCGATGCTCACTTCGCGTTGAGCAGGTGACCTCTCCCTACCAGGGAAGAGGTGAAGATCCGGACGGGCATCGTAACGAACCGGTTGCATTCCTTGTTTCGATAGCGGATGATTCATACCAATTTGCATTCAAAATTATAAAGATTTGACCGTTTTTCATAAGGGAACGCGACCCGCAATTCTTTACGAATGAACGCAAATTAGTATCAGATGATGAGACGCCTCCGCTACCATGTCGCTATGAGACTGGACGGCTTCATCGCCGGACCCAAGGGTGAATGCGATTAGATCGTGCACGACCCGATCATCGATTTCATAGGCGATGTTCGCGCAATTCGACGCCTTCGTCATGAAGCGCAACACTTATGAGGCGTTCCGCACGGATGTCCCTCCCGTGTTCAAACGGGGAAAAAGTCCTCGTGGCCTCCCGCACCCTCAGGCAGGCCGATCATCCCGATCGTCACGGTCGTGAACATAAGGAGTCGAGGCGGCGGTCGCGCAACTCAAGCGGGAACCCGGCGGTGGCGCCCTATTCCGCACCCTGCTCGACGCCGGCCTGGTCGACACCGTCGATGTGGCCGTCATCCCCGCAATGATCAGTCAGGGCATCCCGCTGATCGCCCCCGGCCGCCGCTCGCCGGTGCTCAAGTTCGTGCGCGGCCAATATAATCCGAGCGGGATTGTGATGTTGGGGTCTGAACTTCAGGGCAAGTCTAAATGAGCCATGTTCGGAAGCGTTGCCTTTCCCGATTCCAACGCCGATAATTCACCACTTGTTACAACTGAGCAACTGAATCGTTTTTCAATCTAGGAGTCCCCTTATGAAAACCCTCAACCCCCTGACCTTCTGCACCCTCACCCTGTTCGCCGCCTGCGTGGCTCCCGCACCCGCACCCGCGCCCATCCCCGCACCCGACACCCGCGCGGCGGATGAGTCGGCGATCCGTGCCGCCGACGCAGCCTGGTCGAAGGCGGCCGAAGCGAAGCAGCCGGATGCATTCGTCGGCTTTTACAGCCCCGATGCGATGGTGTTGCCGGCGAACATGCCGCTGACTTCCGGCAAGGAGGCCATCACCAAGATGATCACCGGCTTCATGACGATGCCTGGCTTTTCGCTCAAGTTCGAGACCGCAAAGGTGGAGGTCGCCCGCTCCGGCGACATCGCCTGGACCCAGGGGAGCTACGACATGACCGCCAACGACGCGAAGGGCAAGCCGGTCAACGAGCACGGCAAATTCCTTGAGGTGTGGAAGAAGCAGGCGGACGGTTCGTGGAAGTGCGCGGTGGACTCATTCAACGCCGACGAGCCGCCCGCGCCGCAGTCGAAATAAACGGCTGACACTCACGCGATCTCTTACACGGTCCGTTATTGATCCGGGCGATTGTATACTTGTGCTTCGGTGCAAAGGAACTCTCCTCATGAACGATCTCACCCCCGCCCGCATCATGGAAGTCGGCATGGCCTTCTGGCCTGCCAAGGTTCTGCTTTCGGCCGTCGAGCTGGGCGTCTTCACGGAACTGGGAGGCGGCGCGAAGAGCGGCACCGAGCTGCAAAGCGCGCTCAAGCTGCATTCCCGGGCCAATCCCGATTTCTTCGATACCCTGGTGGCGCTCCATTTCCTCGAACGAGAGGGCGACGGCCCGACCGGCCGTTACCGAAACAGCCCGGAGGCTGCACTGTTTCTCGACCGCAAGAGCCCGGGCTTCATGGGCGGGTTTCTCGAGATGGCCAACGCCCGGCTGTACGAATACTGGGGGGATCTCTCCGAGGGACTGCGCACCGGCATGGCGCAGAACGAGATCAAGCACACCGGCAAGTCGGTCTTCGAGGCGCTTTATTCAACGCCGGCGCGGCTGGAGGCCTTCATGGACGCGATGAGCGGGATCTCCGGCGGCAATTTCCAGGCGCTAGCTGATAAATTCGACTTCTCACGCTACAAAACATTGTGCGATGTTGGCGGCGCGACTGGGCTGCTCTCCATGCTGGTGGCGCGCAAGCATTCCCACCTGCACTGCGTCAGCGCCGACCTGCCGAATGTGACCGAGATCGCGCACCGCAAGATCGCCGCCGCCGGGCTCTCCGAGCGGGTCAGCGCGCAGGCGCTCGATTTCTTCGCCCAGCCCCTGCCCAAAGCTGATGTCATCACCATGGGCATGATCCTGCACGACTGGAACCTCGAAAAGAAAATGCACCTCATCCGCGCCGCTTATGACGCGCTGCCGAAGGGGGGCGCGTTTATCGTGGTGGAAGCCCTCATCGACGACGCGCGGCGCGAGAACGCCTTCGGACTAATGATGTCGCTCAACATGCTGGTGGAGTTCGGCGACGCGTTCGACTACACCGGCGCCGACTTTTCCAATTGGTGCAAAGAGGCTGGATTCAGCAGGACCGAGGTGATCCCGCTCGCGGGGCCGGCGAGCGCCGGGGTTGCCTACAAGTAAGCTTCAGCCAGCGGAGCCGAGCGATGCAGTCGAAGGCGTTTGCCGGTTCCCGGCCGCGCCACAGCTCTGGTCACGCAGCGTGCGGCTGTGACTTCTTGACCGCCGCCAGCACCGCTTCGAAAATCTTGATGTACCCGGCACAGCGGCACATGTTGCCGGCCAGCACGAATTTGATGTCATCGAGTGTTTGACCCGGCTTCTCGTTGAGCAGCGGTCAGGGGGTCATGTCTCATATGGTATATTTCCGGAAATTTCGGGATGTGCCTGCTTCAGGATTTTGATAGTACCGAACCCAACCGTGGATCGAGTTTTGCGGGAATCTCAGCTGCAACCCTGAAAGGAGTGTCATACCGATTTGCGTTCACTTGTAAAGATTTGACATGCCATGTCCCCTATGAAAACCAGATCATATTATTATATTTATGAACGCAAATTAGTATCATTCAATACATCGACCTGAAATTCCGCCTTTGGAAGTGATCTTTTGCGAGGCATCGCGCAGTATGAATCAATTTCTCCAAGAGGCAGAGCTGCGATGATAGTAATAGACATATCGGACGAATTGCGCATGATTATTCCCCTACCGATATGTAAAATTGTGATGCGTGCCCAATGACCGATTTTCCTCAGCTTCACATTTGCAAGATGCTGATTACGCCCCTCCCCCTCATATTTCGTGAAGTGTTCCGGTCACCACTTTTTACGGCATAAACACATACGCTTAAAGGCGAACTATTCCCACCACAGCATTCCCCAAGCGCAATGCAACACGCCTCAAATTCCGTTTCATTCGTTCATCATTCATCGCTCCGCGTTCATCGTTCACCCTTTCGCCTTCCTCCCTCCTCAATCCGCTGCCCAGTCGCCCGATTGCCGCAGCCAGCGCACACTCCAGAGGATGCAGGCCGCGCCGATGAGCAACGATAGCGCGCCGGCGAGTAAAAGCCGGACCAGCAGCCCGCCGTCGAGCGTTCCCTCCAGCAGCGCCGCGCGTCCCAGGCGCGCGGGATAGTAGGTCGGCGCGAAGCGTGAAAATTTCTGCAGCAGCGCGGGCAATCGCGCGATAGGGATGAACACACCGCCCAAGAGCATCGAACTCGCGCTGAGCGCGTAGGCCAGCGGCTGACCGCGGCGGAATCGCAGCGTCCAGGCGCCGCAGGCGAGCGCGGCGCCGCAGTAGAGCGGCAGCGTACACAGCAGCACGAGCATGAATCGCGCCAGCCCGCCGGCTGCAATCGGCAGGCCGGTCAATCCCATCAGACCCAAATACAACAGGGTGAGCGCCAATCCCCATACACAGGGGAATAATAGAAAACCCAAGGCCCAATGCAGCACCGGGCGGCGGGATTGCAGGAAAAAATCAAGGGTGCCCAGTTGCCGCTCGCGCCCCAGCCCGCCGGCGAGTGCATACAGCGGCGCGTGGAGAAATTGCAGCACCGCGCCGCCCACCGCGACGAATGCGAAATAGCCGGACTGCCCGGCGTTTTCGAGCCCGCGTCCCAGCAGCGACCAGAAGAGCGCCTGCACCAGCACGCCGGCGAGCTGCAACAGCAGTCCCGCCGGCCGGGCCAGTTCTTCCTTCAAATCCCGCCGTAAAATCGCGCCGATCATGCGCGCGTTCCGGTTTGCGCTTCCGCAGCCAGCCGTTCAACCCCGAGAATTTCCACCGCCCGCTCGCGCAGCGCGGCGAGCGCGGCCGGAAGATCTCCGTCCGCGCTGAGGCGCAGCCCGCCCAGATCTTCGTCCCAAACGAGGCCGCCCACGCCGCCCAGCGCTTCGCCGTCCGCGGTGAGCACGAGAAATCCGCCGGGCGGCGGCGGGGCGATGATTTCGCCGTCGTGCATGTGCAGCACGCGAGTGGCGCCCCGCTCCAGTTCGCCCGCCGAATGCGACACCCACAGCGCGCTGCGCCCCTCCAGCCCCATGCGCAGGAGCCGGATGAAGGCGGCCGCGCTGGCGGCATCGAGGCTGCGCGCCGGTTCGTCGAGTAAGAGAATTTCCGGCTCGCGCATGAGCACGCGGGCCAGCGCCAGGCTCGCTTGCATGCCGCTGGAATAAATCCGCACCGGCTCCTCTGCGCGCAGATCCAGACCCGCCTGTTCAAGGCTGCGATCGATGCGCCGCGAGGCTTCGCTGCCGCTCATGCCCCCGAGCGCTGCAAAAAAACGCAGGTTTTCGCGTGCGGACAAATTGGGATAGAAGGCGGTTTCCCGCGCGCGCAGCAGCCCCACCCGCGCGCGCCAGGCGCCGCCGGCGAGTGTGATAGCAGCCCCGCCGTAACGCACCTCCCCCCCGTCCGGCCGCAGCAATCCGGCCAGGACCAGGAGCAGCGTGGACTTGCCCGCGCCATTGGGACCCGCAAGCCCCAGCACCTCGCCGGGATGCAACTCAAAGGAAAGCGGCCCGAGTTTGAAATCCTGTCCCCGGTATCCGGGCTGGATGCGGATCAACTCCCGCACTTGCAGCTCTGCGGTCATGTACGCAGCTCCTCGCGAACGCCGGATTAATTTTTCAGGGACTCGGCGACCAGCTTCGAGAGCTCGTCAGCCGCTATCACTCCATAGATCATCTTGCCGTCGATGATGAATCCCGGGGTGCCGTCCATGCCGTATTTTTGCGCCATGGCAGAAGATGCTTTCACCTCGGCGGCGGCCGATTGATAGCCGGCGGATTTTGGATCGGTCGAGCAGGCGGCGAAGGCGGCGGCGTCGAATTTTGCCTGCGGCTGGATGAACTCGAGGCTCTTCTGATGCAGGTTGGCCGCGGTGATCTCTTGTTGGTGCTCGAACAGTCCGTCGTGCAGCCGCCAGAAATTGTCAGCGCCCTGACGCGCTGCGCAGACGCTGTGTATGGCCGCAGGCAGAGCCCAGGGGTGAATGCTGGACAGCGGAAAATGCTGGTAATAAAACCGAACTTCCGGATTGCTCTTGAGCATCGTGCCGACATTGAGATAAGCCTGGCGGCAATAGGGGCACTGGAAATCAGAATACTCGACCACGATCACCTTGCCCGAGGGATTGCCGCGCACCGGCAGGCCGGCGACCAGTTTTTCCATTTCTGCGCGCTTCTCCGCCTTCAGTTCCGCAACGCTGCGGCTGGCGTCGATGGGGTCGCCGGCCAGCAAGTAAAGTTTCTTGTCGTCGTGCGAAACCAGAAAGCCCTGCTTTTGCCGCGCCGCGGGCTCGCCCAGTTCGAGCACCCCGGCATCGAGTCCCTTAAATTCGCTTTCATGCAATTCGCTGATGACGGGCTTGAAGCCGGCGATGCGCGGGTATTTGAATTTGAGGATGTCAAGCAGCCGTTCCCGCCGCGCTGCGTCAGGAACTGAAGCCCCGGCGGCGGAAGCGGTCGCGGACGAGCCGGATTTTTTTTCCGCGCAGGCGGCGGCACTTAGTAGCGCAGCGGCGGCGAGCAACAGGGAACACGGGCGATTCATGAGCAGACTCCGGGTGAAAAAAACCCCCGCCGAAGCGGGGGTTTTTAAACTGAATTTGTGGCTTGAAAAAAATCAGCGCGTCGACTGCATGGCCGCGGCGATGATCGGATCAAAGGTTTCGGGCGGCACTGCGCCGCCTTCCACCCGGGTGCCATTGACGAAAAATCCGGGGGTGCCGTTGATGCCGTGCTTCAAGCCCAGGTCGGTCTGCGCCTGGACGGCGGCCGCAGCGGCCTGGTACTCTGCGGAATCGGGCTTGCCGGCGCAGTTTTTCCATTTTTCGAGGTCAAACGCGTTGCTCTTGGGAAATTCCTTTTTCTTGGTCTTGGGATTTTCGACCATTTCGCCTTCCAGAAATTCGCGGGACTTGGCGACCAGATTTTCCGGGTTGATCGCCGACTGGTTGGCAAAATACTTGTCATGCAGCACCCAGAACATCGCGGGATTCTGGTGCGCCGCGCACTGGGATGCGATGGCCGCGGGCTTCGCCCACGGATGCATCGGCAACGGGTAGTTGAGGAACACGAATTTGATGTCTTTCGGATACTTCTTCAAAACCGCTTCAGCGGTCTTCGCGCCGCGCTCGCAATAAGGGCACTGGAAATCGGAAAACTCATAGACCGTGACTTTGGCGTTCGGATTGCCGCGAACCGGGCGGCCCTTCGCGGCTGCTTCCAGCTCGGGGCCGGTGGTCTTGGCCTTCTCCGCCTCTTCCGCCGCTTTCTTCGCTTCCGCGGCTTTCTTTTCCTCGGCCAGCTTCGCCGCCTCGGCCTTCACCGCAGCCGCATCTTTGCTGACATCCACCGGCTCGGGAAAGCGGAGCGGGTAGAAGGTTTTTGCGTCGGCGGTGACCAGGAATTTGCTGTTGCTCGGGCCCTGCGGCGTGGTCAGGGTCATGGTGCCGGAGTACATCCCCTTGACGCCTTCGATGGTCGTCACATCGGTGATGGACGGATTGAGCTGTTCAAGTTCTGGAAAACGCAATTTGAGGTTGGCGATGATTTGCGCCTTCTGCGCCTCGCTGAGCGTCGCGCCGGCCGGAGCGGCAGGCTTGACGGGGGCGGCGGCCGGCTTTTTTGCCGGCGCTGAAGCGGGGGCGGACGCCGGGGCGGAATGTGCGCGCAGCGCGGGGGCTGCGAGGCTGGCGGCCGCGAGAACGGCCAAAGCGGTCAATTTCTGCATGGGACTGGCTCCTGGGAATGGCGAACCATTCCACGGTAGATAATAGGGTGTGATTAAGGGAGAAAATATTAGCATGTCCGGTCGTGCGCCGCCTTCCGGTTCGTCCCGAAATGGACGCCGTCGGCGTCAGGCCGATGCCGGAACCGCCCTGCCGGGCTGCTTCTCCCACCGGGTGTGCGGCGCC
>JAYVQF010000155.1:0-7538 GCA_043777195.1 Thermoanaerobaculia bacterium | reverse complement strand
TCCGGCTCATAGGTATCGCCGTGCGGCACAAAAAGCACGGTGTCGTCACTGTTGAAGGGTCCCGCGATCAAGGCGTTGTCGGGTGTCTTGCGCTGTGGAAAATAGAATAATCCGCCGCCCCACAAGGGCAGCTCTTCCGAGGCGAAGGCCGGAACCGAGCGCATCGCCGCCAGCGGGCCATTGAAAACGAGAACGGTAAAGGGCGATTCGCGCGCATTGTCGTCCATCACGGCCACCGCAAAATCTATTTTCCCATCGCGATTGAAATCACCGCGGGCGTAATAGGGGGTGAAATCGGGAATGAGAAATTCCGGGTCGCCCGAACCATTACGCAAATCATTGATCTGCGAGGAACACTTGCCGCAGTCCCCCGGCCGCGCCAGCCGGTATCCCGGGTGATTGAGCATCCAGCGGGCGATGATGATGCGATCCACGGGACGGAGGTACGGCGGATATTGACGCAGATGCCAACCGATGCCCGCCCCTAATATCACCAGCCCGGTGAGAAGCCATAAAAGCCATTTGAGTTTTTTCAAAACACTGCCGTAACGCTCAATAAAATTGTTTATTTCCCAGTCCTTCCATTTGCTTCTGCGCGGGTTGCGGCGGCAGGCGCAGAAGTGAAAGCCGCCTCGGGCATTCATTGCTGGGGCATCAACGGCTGCAAAGGACAGGGCGGTTGCAATTCAAAGTCCAACACCTGCAAGGGAATGAACACCTGCAAGGGCAAAGGGTGGATGGAAGTGAGCCGCGCCGAATGCAAGGAAAAGCACGGCAAGGTCATTCGCGCAAAACGGAAACATAAGATGCGGCACGAAGGCTAATTCTCTGACCGGCCGCACCCACTGATACTCGATGCGCCCCGGCGACTTCGTCGGGGCGCGGGCGCATCAGAAAAATGATTCACCGCCAATTCGATCGACCGGTTCTGGCGAATGCTCATTGAGCAGCAGCCAGACCCCCACGGCCATGACCGCGCCGGTGGCGAGCAGTCTGCCGCTGAAGAGGCTCATGCCGAAAGCGACGGCGGTCAGGGCGCCGAAAAACGGCGCAATGGCGAAAAATGCGCCGGTTCTTGCCGCGCCGAGCGAGCGGAGGGCCATGATGAAACAGACGATGCTGAGACCATAGCCGAGGAATCCCACGAGCAGCGCGCCGGCAATCCGGGCCGCACCGGGCAGGGCGGCGCCTGCCATCACGGCGATTCCGCAATTCACTGCGGCGCCTGCGCCGCCTTTCACCGCAGCGCTGAAGAGCGGATCACAATCCGCGATTTTTCGGGTGAAATTATTATCCAACGCCCAGGAAAGACAGGCCGCGGCAACCAGCAAGGGCCCGGCGAGCGTGGTCAGCGAAGGCGTTCCGTTCCAGGAGATGATCAATCCGCCGGCGAAGATCACCGACATTCCGATGAGCACGCGCGGCGAGAATTTCTCCTTGAAAACAATCCAGGCGAGCACGCAGGTCAGGACGCTTTCCAGATTCAGAAGCAGCGACGCGGCCGCGCCGTCGGTGCGTACCAAGCCCTGCATCAACAGCACCGGGCCGATGATCCCGCCCGAAATCACCGCAGCCGCCAGCCAGCCCCATTCCCGCCCGCGCGGCTTGCGCAAGGGCGGTGCGCCGGCCGTTCCCAGTTTGCGCAGGCCCATCCAGATCACCAGCCCCAGACCGGCGCCCAGATAAAGCAGACCGGCGAGCAATTGCGGCGCGATCCCCGCCCCGAGCGCCTTTGCGGCAGGCGTACTGATGCCGAATAGCAGCGCGGCACCCAGCACAAACAGCACGCCGGCGGACGGCTGCGTTACGCCGCTTCGCGGCCGAGGCGAAAGGCTCATGGCTTGGGCGGGGATTTTCGCAACCACTGAATATAGGCGATAATTTTTTGCATCTCCGCTTCGGTCAACCGTTTGTCGTACGCCGGCATGGCGATCAATTGGCGCTTCATGAAATAAGCGGCGATCCGGTTGTGTTGCAGCCGCTGGGAGGTGCCGGTGCGGATCCATTCCAATATTTCGGCGTCGTCCTTCGCGAGGTCATTGAAGACCGGCCCCTCCCAGGCGGGGATGTAGCCGGCGAGCGAGCCCGGATTGCCGCGCAGACCGCGTCCCGACGGACCGTGGCAGCCGAAGCAGCCGAAATCCCGGGCGAGCGCGAAACCCGCCTTGGCCTCGCCTTCCGTCGGTTCGTCAAGCGCCATGACCGCGCGCAGATATTTTTTTAGATCGGCAAATTCTGAGCCAGATAGGCGGCCGCGATAAGCGGGCATGGTGAAAGCCTGTGCGCTGCGATCTTTGTCCACCTCACGATCGGGCCGGCCCTTGAGCACCCATTCATCCAGCTCCTCCGGTTTAAGGATGTACATGAGCGAGGTGCCGCCGGTCCAGGCCGGAACGATGAGTTCCTCGCTGCCGGGATTGGGGATTCCGGACTCGCCCCCCATCCCGTGGCAGGAAAAGCAGCCCAGTTTTTTCGCCAACCGCTCGCCGCGCGCGGCGGGGGTGATGCCGGAACGGATTTTCACCCGGACCAGCGTAATTGCAAGTGCCGCAAGCGCGAGGGCGGAGACTGCGATCCAGATCAGGGGGATGCGCCAGCGGCGGCGTGGGGCGGGCGATGCGGATGGGGTCATGCGGAACCTCGAAGAGGGAAATCAGGTGGGCCGGCTGCCTTCAGCCGGCCCGGGTTGCTCAGGCGGTGACTTTTTTGAGTTCGAGGGCTTTCATGCCGCTGCCCTCGTAGATGTCGCCGACGGCGGTGATTACTTTGCCGACTTTCGCCTTTGCGGCGTTGTAAGGGTTGGCGTCGCCATGATCCATGGTGAGCAGATACAGCGTGCCGTCGCCGGCGAGCAGGCCGATGGGCATCCCCATGCCGACGCACATCTGTGCGCATTTGATGTGCGCGGCACCTTTCGATCCGTGCCCGAGGAAGCATCCCATGTCAATGACTTCGCCTTTAACCGTCACCATTTTTTTTGCGGCCGGGGTGGAAGCGGGACGGGCATCCGGCGAAGAAACCGGATCGGGATGATGCTTTTCGCCATGGGCGAAGGCGAACGGGGAAAGGGCGAGCAGGCCGAGAGCGGCCAGCGTGAGCGGGTTGGGGGTGTGGGTTTTCATGGAAATTCTCCTGGAATAAAAAAAACGGTGGGTCGTGCGGGGTTTATTTTGATGATGCGGAGATGCGCTGCGAAGGGGTTATTTTTCACCTCCGGGTTTTGGTGCGGGTTTTGGCGCAGGTGACGCCGGCGGCTTCATGCCGGGCATGTCGTCCATGCTCATGCCTGGCATCCCGGGCATGTCGTGGGTTTTTTTCCGGGCTTTGGGTTTCGGCGTGGGCTCTGGTGCGGATTCGCTTGCGGGAGACTCGCCGATGAGCAGTGGCGCCGGCGGATTCTCAACTTTCCATGACACCGTTCCGGGCGGATTCTTGTAATCGCCCGGATCCGCATAGCTGGTGAGGCCGCTGCGAATCTTGACCACGGTGAACATGCCGCCCATTTCGATGGCGCCGAATTGTCCGGTGCCGGTCATCATCGGCATCGTATTTTCCGGGCCACCCATGTCCATCATACGGCCGCCATTCTCCCCCATCGCCATGTAGCCGGGAACCTGATCGCTGACTTTTTCCTCGACGCCATCCAGGCTGACCCCGATCATGTTGGGCGTTTCATGCCCCATGGGCCCCATGGTGTGATGCGACTTGTGGCAGTGCAGCGGCCAATCGCCGGGTTTATCGGCGACGAACTCGAATTGCTGAGTCGAGCCGGGTTGGACATTGACGGTGGTCTCGGGAAGCCATGCGCTGCGCGGTATCGGCCCGCCGTCATTGCCGGTGATCCAGAAGCGGTGGCCGTGAATGTGAATGGGATGGCTGTCCATGCTGATGTTGGCAAACCGGATGCGCACCCGCTGGCCGGTGCGCACCACCAGCGGGGGGATGGCCGGAAAGGCGAGGCTGTTGAAGGTGAAGAGATTGAAATCGGTCATCACCATCGGATTGGGCGTGGCGCTGCCCGGCTCGACCTTCCATTCATGCAGGAAGATCGCGAAATCCCGATCCACCCGCGGCGTTTCGGGGCGGCTGGGATGGATGATGAAAAACCCCATCATCCCCAGCGCGATCTGCGTCGTCTCGTCGGAATGGGGGTGATACATGTAGGTGCCGGGCTGCTGCCGGATCGTGTACTCATAGGCGTAGGTCTCGCCCACCGGAATGTGTCCCTGGGTGAGTCCACCCACGCCGTCCATGCCATTGGGCAGCAGGATGCCGTGCCAGTGGACGGTCGTCGCCTCGGGCAGATGGTTGGTCACAAGGATGCGCACGCGGTCACCCTGAACCACCTCAATGGTCGGGCCGGGCGTGGAGCCGTTGTAACCCCAGGCATTCATCACGAAGCCGGGGCCGACCTGCCGCGTGATTTTCTCTGCGACGAGATGAAATTCCTTGACGCCCCCTTTCATCACGAAGGGGAGCGTGGGCACGCCTGGGGTTTCGACGGGAATATAGGAAAGACCGTGGGAATGATTCGCGGCGGCGGCCGGCCGGGCGGCTTGCATGTTTATCACGCAAGTCAAAGCCAGCGCCGAAATAATTAATGTAAGGCGGGATGGAACGCGGAAAATTTTCATGGAGTCACCGTAGGGGGAGTAATCGGTTCCTGATCCGCAGGGGAATCAGCGGGCGGTGGCGCGGGTGTTGCCGCAGCGGATGGAGGCGAATCGCCTGGGAGCGAGCCGCCCACCGCCCGTTCCAGCTCGCTGCGGCTGATCCAGTAATCACGCAGCGCCTCGATGGCGCCCCGCTCCGCATCCAATTCCGACTGCTTGGCGAGCAGCAAGTCATACACGCCCTTGAGCATGGCGTTGTATTGCTGCAGGGTCAGCGTGACGATCCGGCGCCGCAATGGCAGCACATCAGTCGCATACAAATGCACCATCTCCCGGCTTGCCTGCAACCGCGCGTGCGCCTCGCGCACTTCAGAACGGACGATCACTTCCCGTTCGCGGGTGCGCGCCTGCGACTGGCGCAGCAGCGCGCGCGCGAGCGGAACTTTTCCCTGACCGCGATCGAAGATGGGGATTTCAAATGAAATTTCAGGCCCGCTCAGCCGCGGTAAGCCCGGCTCCGCCTCCAGCGGTTTTTCAGTCTGGAAGCCCAGCTCCAGCCGGTTCACGAAGCGAAACCCGCGCGTCCGGCGAAGGTTCTGATAATACGCCTCGGTTTCTGCGCGCGCCGCCGCCAGGTCGAGTCGATGCGCGACCGCCCGCGCCTCCAGGCCCTCCAGCGGCAGGTCTTTTTCAGGCGGCTCCGCCAGCTCATCCGTGAGTTGCCAGTTGAGCGCATCCCCCGTCAGTCCCATGTCGCGGTTCAAGGCTTCCCGGTCGTGCTGATATTGCAAGCGGAACTGGACGGCCATCAAGCGAGTCTGGTCAAGAACCGCCTGCTGCACGGATTGGTTCAATTCATTCAGTGTTCCGGCCTCCCGCTGGCGTTTCGCAATCTCGGCGGCGGCTTCATTCCCCTTCACGATCGCCTCCACCCGGCTCAGCAATTTCTGATCCGCCTGCAGCGTGTAGTAATCGCGACGCACCATTCCGGTCAGGGTATAGACCTCATGCGAAACCCGAAGCCGGGTTCGCACGAATTGCGCCGCAGCCATTTTTTTGTACAGGGGGCGGTTCACCAGTTCGAGGAAATTCTGCACCAGAGAAAATCCCCAGGCCGTGGCGGTGGGCCCGGGACTGCGCCGGCGGGCGCTTGCGCCGAAGACGGGATTGGATAAAAGACCGGCCTGCACCAAGTCAGCCTGGGCGATGCCGATCTCCTCATAGGTGGCCTGGAGGGAGGAATTATTGAGCAGCGCAACCTGAACGGCGCCATCCGCGGTCAACGGCTGCTTCAGCAGCGCATCCATCGCGACGCCGGCTTCATGATCCTGAGACGAGTCGGTGCGCCAGATGACGCGCGGCCCCCCGCGGCTGGTGATCGTCTCCTCCACTGGCTTGAATCCACGGGATGGATTGGCCGAGGCGCACCCCGCCGCAGCAAGCAGGCCGGCGACCCCTGCCGCCGCCAGACCGAATTTTCCGCATGACTGAAATCCCAGGGCGGTTTTGCCCGGATAAAAAAATGGAAACATGGATACACCTCAAGCGTGCCGTGTGGCCTGACGAGCAGGCCCGTCGCGGATGACGCTGAGGTTTAAACGCGGAGCTGGAGCAGGGACGGTCGTCGCAGGCCGGGCGGGCCGCGAGAAACCCAGAAAATCGGCGCCGCCGAGAACAATTCCGGAACGAAGTCAGATATCGCAATGACGGGCAGAACCGCCACAATTCGGTGGTCGTCCGGCGCGGGCGCCTGGACGAGCACCGCTTGCGGGCTCTGCGGATTCAACCGGCAGCAGTCTTTGACGGGGGCTGGCGTCTTATGACAGGGGCTGGGATGGCTGGGGGCGGAATGACAGGGGCGACCCGATTCGTGGGCCATGCGACAGGCATCAATCCGCCCCGCAGCGGGAACGGACAGTCCGCACACGGCGAGGAGCAGGCTGGACAAAGTCAGTCGTCGAAACACAGCGTCATCTTAAACCCTGCGCATAGTCAGGTTATTCCATTTGTAGCCGTGCGTGAGTACCGAATGGCACGGGCGCAGTCGGCAAACTCATGATGGTAGTCCTTCAGATAGGAAATATCCTACTGTGTTACCGATCATTTTCCTACATGCGCCGTATGACGCGGATAGCAAACTCGTAGTGAACTAAAATGCCAAATCAAAAAAGCAAAATCAAAATTCCGCCAGGCACCGGAGTTTTTTGTTGACCCACCAATGTGCCGATCCCCAACCCTCCGGAGTATTCTCCATGACCGACATGAACGCCGCTTCGAAAGGCGGGACGGATACCGGGCCATGTCAACTGAGATCCCGCGCCCCGGGAAACCCGCCCCATCCGTACAGATTACCGTGCAGGGACGGTCGCTCCCGGTTCCACCGTTACGCCTCCATCGAGGATTTCCCGCAAGAAGGCCAACATGGGCGGCTGGGACGGCAGTTGGAAATGTTTGCCGTCCACCCGATAGGGCGCGTCGTAGGAAGTGCCATGCTGCAGGGAATCCCAACTGACCGTGTCATCTCCCGGCCCATACAAAATGTGACGGATTGATTCCCGCGCAAGCCCGGAATGATTCCGGCCATCGAAGTCGAGCTCGGGACCGCCGGTCGTCGCATCCAGAATCACCCTAACTTTGGTAAGCAGTGTGTTGTTCCCAAAAGTCCGGATAGGAACGGGAATCGATTCCGCCGGGCCGGAGGCAATGGCCGCCTGAAACGCACGCGCCCGCTTCAGCACGGCAGCGAGAAAAGGGAAGAATTTTCCAAACTCCGCATCCGTGCGCGCGCGAAAATCGACGCCGGAAAAAACTTTGCGGCCATTGCGCTCGAATTGTTTCCGGAAAGCGCGGGAGAACGGCCCCCAGCCGAATCGCCGCCAGTTTTCCGGATCGTAAAGATCCACCGCCAGCGGGTTGAGGCGGGCA
>JAYVQF010000154.1:0-27974 GCA_043777195.1 Thermoanaerobaculia bacterium | reverse complement strand
CGAAATAACAGTAGCAGTCTGCCCGCCGATTCATCCCGACTGGCTTCGTTGCTCGTCGCTTACATACCTTCGGGTATGCGCGCTCCTCGCGCCTCGCCATTCGGGCGACTCGGCAGTCATCTTTGCTACTGTTATTTCGTTGCGGCCCCTATCAGCGCCGGCCGACCATCTGTCGCCGCACGGCAAGAAGATCGGGATCATCCGGATGCAGCTTCAGCCCCGCGTCGATCGCCGCGCGCGCCTCGGCAAGCCGCCCCGTCTGCGCCAGTGTGGCGGCCAGACCCGCGAACAGCCGCGCCCCGCTACCGCCTGCCGCACGGGCCTTGCCGAAGGCCGCCGCAGCGCCGGCGAAATCCCGTCGCTGCCCGCGCACATTGCCCAGCGTCTCCCATAATTCCGCGACTTTGGGGTGGCGCCCGGTCTGCGTGATGAGCAGCGATTCCGCCTCCTGCGCGCGGCCACCGCCCGCCAGCATCGAGGCGTAGGCGGCGGCATAGCGGTCATTCAAAGGTTCGGCATCCACCGCACGGCGCATGGATTCCAGCGCCGGCGCCGTCTGACCGTTCTGTGCTGACAGCGCCCCCAGCATGAAATGATATTCGCCGAGATTGGGATTCTTTTTCAGCGCGGCTTGCAGCTTTTCTGAAAATCGCGGTTGCTCGGCGGGCGTCAGATTCTCATACAGGCTTTCCGCGGCCTGCGCCATCGCGGGATCTTCCGTGAGCGCCGCCCAGAATTTTTCGCGCGCTTCATCCGGGCGCTTTTGCGCGTTCAGAACCAACCCCTCAGCCGCCAGCGCGGTGGCTTTGTCGCTTTCGCTTACGGTCTTGCGAAATTGCTCGAGATCTTTTTGCGCACGCGCCGCATCGCCCGACGCAAGATCCAGCTGCACCAGCCAGAGTAGCACGCCCGGTTCGGTATTTTTTGCGGCCAGTCCGTCACGCAACACCTGAGCCGCTTCTTCCCGGCGACCCATCGCATCCAGCGCCTTGGAACGCAGGCTGATCGCGCGACCCTTTAGCCGTTGATCGTCGCTCACTTGATCCAATTCCCGCAGCGCCCCGGCATAATCGCCCGCTTCACTTAAAGAAACTGCGCGATTGCGGTGGGCGCCGTCGGTGGCGCTTTCATGGGCGGCGGAATCGCCGGCAGCGGCGGAGCTCTTGGCAGCGGTGCCGCTCGCGGCTGTGGAGGGTGAAACATAACCCAGGCGGGCGAGGTTGGCGATGATTTCCTTCTCAACTTCAGGATCGGCTTCGGCCGAGGAGACCGTGTGCGGCGGTCCCAATTCCTCATAAGAATTCACCTCGGTGACGGGATGGGCGCGCAGGAACTCCTCGGTGAACGCGGCCCGCGCGATCTCGCCGTGCATGTCATGCGCGGTGGGCATGCCCATGAGATACAGTAGCGTCGGCATCACATCATACACACTGAGCGACACGGCCAGGGGGCCGGGCTTGACGCCGGGGCCATTGAGAATGAACACCGCCTCTTCCCGATGCCAATGCACCGGATTTTCGTCGGTATAGGGCAGCATGTCCTTGGGGCGGTCTTCGCCGGAATAAAATCCGTGATCGGAAACCACCAGCGTGTAGTGTGGGCCGGGCTGCGCGGCCAGCAACTGCCCGATCATCGCATCCTGGAATTCATAAAAAGCATCCACCGTGCCGCCAAATCGTTTCGCATCCTCCGGTGGACAGTTGGGGAGTGCCGGTGTCATGCAGTGCTGAAAACGATGGCCGACCATGTCGATGCCTTCATAGTAAACCGCCAGGAGATCGGGTTTGAGATTGCGCGACAGCCACCCCGCCTCCTGCGTATGGCCGCGCGTCGTGCTGATCGCATCGCGCAGAACCAGCAATTGACCCTGACCTTTCATTTTTTTGCCGGCCTTGGGTTTGGCCTCCGCATCCACTTTTTCAGCGAATGCAAGTTCAGCGTCGGTCGTGACCAGCAGTGGCGCGAGAGCGGCGGCATGATTGTCATATTCCCCCCGCATGCGAGTCAGGTGATCTGCAAGATAATTCGCGGGAAAGGTCACGCCCTTCGCCTGCGCGGGGTTGGGCAGATGAAAAATCTGGCGCAGCGCATTGCTGAGGATCACGCCGCCCCGCGTCTCCTCGGCGGGGAATGACGCCCACCAATCCAAAAAAGCCACCCGCCTGTCCGCCAGCGGTGCGATTTCCCAAAGCGCTTTGACCAGCCGGTAATTGCTGCCGATGGCTTTGAGGCTACCGTCGCCATGTTGCACGACAAAGTCGTTGATGTTGTGTTCCCCCGGGGTTTTTCCCGTTGCCATCGTCGTCCACAAGAGGGGCGAAATGATGGGATGAAACGGGCGCATGCGGCCATAAGCGCCGCCCGACATCAGCTTGCGCAGATGGGGCAGTTTTCCGGCATCCAAAAGCCGGTTGATAATTTTCCAATCGGCGGCATCCAGGCCGATCCAAAGCACGGGGGCCTCGGCTCTGCGGCTGAGCGACTTGACTAGGCGAATGCCGTATTGCTCGGCGAGATTGCCCGGCGCGACGATTTGCAATTTCAGCGCTTTGATCGCGAATCCGTCCGTTTCAAGCGCATGGCGCAGTTCCGTTTCCGCCGCTTCCGGCCCCTCCGCCAGAATTTTTTCCCCGCTTAATCCGCTCCAGCGGTGGGTCAACGGCTCCAGGTAATGATGGGCCACGGCCTGATTGAACCCTGCAGATTCCCGGTTTTCAATGTGAACTTCGCGGGTGGGCGCAAACTGAGTATTCAGGCGCAGGGCGAAGGGCAATCCGTCAGCGCTCTTTATTTCCGGAGAGAGAAAACTCTGCATCGCGCCACTATTTTGCAGCGCACCGGCCTGCCACCGCCAGTAATGACCGGCTGCAACCACACGGCCGTCCGGCAACGCCAGCCATTCGCCGGGCGCCAGTTTGCGCAGCGGACGAAGATTAAACCAGGCCCAGACTGCAAGCGCCACGCCAGCGCTCAGTAGCAAATATTTCAACAGCCGTTGCATGGCGGAATTTTACGCGGCGGCGTCCGGGTGAAAGCTGAAAATGCGAAAGTTGAAAATGAAAAAGGGGGCCTTGCGGCCCCCTCTTCGCGAATCCTTGCAGATTCGCCGGCAGAACTTCCCGTTAGATTAGAAGCTCCACTTCACGCCGAGGCGAACCGTGCGGTAGCCGGCGTATGCGGTCGGCTTGCCGTACAGGGGATTGAGCACGCCCGCCGAGTTTTCAACATTCTGATTCCAACGCGTCACTTCGTTGCTGCCAAAGATGTTGTTGACCAGCAGGCTGAAATTCATCGCCGATTTGCCCAGATTCAAGTTATAGGCGAACTTCACATCCCAAGTCGCGACATCCGGCGTGCGGCCTTGGTAACCACGCTGAACCGGAGTGTAGGTCTTGACGATATTGCCACCGGTATAACGGTAGTAGATCGGGTCGATGCCCGGAACTTCGCCCGCGTTGTTATAGGCGAAGTTCGGATGGGCGAGGTAAGGCGTACGCGGGATACCCGACTCCCACTTGAAGCTCACGGACCCGGAGAAGCTCTTGAAGAGCAGGTCGTCGTAGCCGATGCGAACACGCAACGAATTCGGGGTGTCGGTGTTGAGCGGGCCGCTGATGAATTGGCCGGCAAGCAACGGCGAGTTGGGGAAATCGTAGAGCGAGGAGATGTTGGGGTCGCTCTGGCCATTGTCGTTGCGGAAGAGGCCTTCATAGTTGCCCCGCAGCTTGGAGATGCGGTAGCTGGCCATCGCGTTGACATGACCGCCGGGCTCTTTTTCCTTCATTACGGTGATTTCCAGCGATTTGTACTTGTTGCTGGGCGTGCCGTAATCAACCGGAACCGACTGACCGGTATAGACATCAATGAAGCTTCGTGGCGCATTCTCGCCCACATTGGCCAGCACATAGCCGCCGAACGGGGCATTGCCAAAGCCGGGGAATGGCATCGCGGGGTTCGCCGGGCAGCCGGCAGCGATTCCACCGAGGCAGGTTCCCAACGCGCCAACGGATGCGTAGTAGTTCTCAGTCGCTTCAACGGTGACCGGCTGGGTGTCCTCTAGCAGGCGACCCTGCTTGCGGTACATGCCGCGGATGTCAACGAGAACCGTCGGGGAAAACTGGAACTGGTAACCGAGGATCGTCTCGTCCTTGTAGGGGAGACGGGTTTTCGCGGTGCCTGGACCGCCGCAAACACTGCCAAAAGTGGCGTAGTTGTCGGGATCCTTGACCGGATCAATCGGAGCGCCCGCGACACAGGTGGGCGTGGAGATGCCTCCTCTGCTCGGGGGAGTGACATTGCTGAAATCGGGCGTAGTGGAAGTGACCCGGCTGAGGCTGGCTTCGTTGCCGAAAGAGCGAACCGCGAGGTCGTTGGGGATGCGCTCGTACATGCGGCCGAACGAAGCATAAAGCTTCGATTTGCCGTTGCCCATCAAATCCCAAGTGAGGCCCAAGCGCGGCGCGATTTCGCTGGGGAACTTGTAGGTGCTGCCATAGAAGGTGCGGCTGGCCGGAGCGCCGTTCTTGGGTACAACAATCGTGAAATTGTTGGGGTTGCCGACTTGTTCACTGGTGTAGCGGACACCCAGCGCAAGCGTAAAGCTTGGAACAATGGTCCACTTGTCCTGGAGGAACAGATTCATTTCCTTGTTCTTGGTCTCCAAGCCGATGGGGTTGAGACGGGTGCGGGTCGAGCGGTAGGTGGGGTTGGCGCAAATTTGGGAGACATTCGTCGCGGCGGTGTTGACCGTGCCGCAGCGGAATGTCACGCTGCCAAGGCCCGAGTTGACCCTATAAGGACCGATCTGGATCGGGGGGCCGAACTGGCTCGCTTCCGCGTACTTGATGTCGACATACTCGGCGCCGTATTTGAATTCATGGGAACCCGCAGCGTTGAAGGTGTTGGTGGCCTTCAGGAGGTAGGTGGTGTTCTGATCCAGCGTTCCGGTCGAGTAACCGAAGGTGCTGCCGAACTGATACTGATTGGGCGACATGACCGGAGTAATGCCGGCATTCGTGGCTGCCGTGACATATTGTGACCGACGGATGTCGGTGTAGCTCAGGCCCAGGTAATCCGGAGCGAGGGAGGTCTTGGCCCGGTGAAAGGTGACCTGCGCTTCAAGGTTGAACCAAGGCGCCAGGGTGCCCAAATACTTCATGGAGTAGGAGAGCTCGCTGCCTTTTGAGGTACCGCTGGCGCCGCGCAGTGCGGACACATCTTCAATGGTGCCGCGGGGGGGGGGGTTGGTCGTTCCGACGGCAACGCCGGGATCCTGGGTCGTGCCGACGCGCAGACCGGCGCCGACCTGAATGCCGCTGCTTGACTGCGGAGAGCCGAAGACCAGGAAGCTAAGATTGTGCTTATCGCTGACATTCCAGGTGAGATGCGCGACATAGTTGTCAACACGCGACGGGGCGAATTGGTATTCGTTGTTGATGAACGGAGCGCCGCCGCGGATGCCGTCATTGGCGATGGCAGCGGTGTTGTTGACCACGAAGTTGCGGTATCTATTGGTCCAGACCGGATTGTACCCGGCGAAATAGAACAGCTTGTCCTTGATGATCGGGCCGCCGATATCGAAGGCCGCGTCGAAGACATTCTTGCCGTTGTCGTTGGTGAACCCGTTGCTGTAGGAATCGGACAGTTGACGGTGCGATCCATCCAACGAACGGGGCTGGTAGTACAGGGTGACCGCAGAGTGCAGGTCGTTGCTGCCCTGCCGCACGCTGGCGCTGATGACGCCGCCAAGCGCCTGGCCGTATTCCGCCTCGAAACCGCCTTCGCGGATGGTGAGATCCCTAAGGAATTCCGAGGTCATGCCGGTGCCGACCACATTAGAAAATTGGTCGTAGGCGCCCATCGCGCCATAGCCGGAATTGGTGATGTTGATGCCGCCGATGAGGTATTGGTTTTCAAATCCCGACGCACCGGAAATCGAGACATTGCCCGAGCCCGCGACGCCGGAAGCGCCGTTGGTGCCCGGCGCGAAATCGAATGCCGAAGTCAGGGAGTTGCCTTGGGCGAAATTCTGGACCGCGTCGCCGAGGTTGACCGTGGTTTTCGAGGATGCACTGGTCGGATCGATGTGCACCGCGCTGGCGGTGACATTGATGACTTCAGTGCCGGGCTGCAGCCGGAACGACTGCTGGGTGACCGAAAGTGTGGAGACGGCGACACCGCTCTGGACGACGGTGCCGAACCCGTCCATGGTGGCGGTGAGTTCGTAGGTTCCGCTCTGAAGGAACGGAATCGCATAATTGCCGCTTGCATCGGTTTCGGCGCCCTTGGTGCCTTGGGAGCCTTTTGCCTTGATGACCACGCCGGGCAGCGGGCCGCCCTTGTCATCTGTGACCCGGCCTTTGATGCCGCCGGTATCGAGTGTACTCTGTGCGTAGAGCCCGGCACCCAGAGCGAGGGCTAATGCCGCGCTCAAGATTCGGAACCCAGTATTTGATCGGTTCATTTCCAACCTCCTATGATTGGTGAAATGACGGTGTGCCGCGGTTTGTTGATTTCCTGGTTTGCGATGGTTTTAAAACTCTGGTTATTTCCTGACCTGACTTTTCCTGACCTCAACTCTAAACTGAACCTGACCTGACCTGAACCTGACCTGAAATTTTGCCGCCTGATTTCCGCTGCTCTTGCCAATCCTCTTGGTGGACCCGACGAGGATCGAACTCGTGACCTCTTGAATGCCATTCAAGCGCGCTCCCAGCTGCGCCACGGGCCCGTGGAAGAAGAAGTGAGAAATTGTCGAGAGTATTGGAAATCGGGATGCGTGCAACCCGTCGGCACTCCCCCCATCCGGTTGCCTTAGACGGCAGGGGACGAGAGAAGGGCTGACGGATCAGGGGTTATTCTTAACCCTGCTGTCACAGAAGTCAACTCCCAAGGGTAAACCGGAAGCAGCGCTTGAGGGTCTGGGGCGTACAAAAGATGGATTGGCGTGAATTTTATTCACGAAAAATCATCTGATGCCGGGTCGGTCACGACTTGCCCGGCTCGCAAACCGTCGGGTTGGATTCTGGCCGTGCAGACGCTCGGCGCGCCCGGGGGCATATCTTCCCGCCCCTGTAAACTCTCTGCTGTGAATTTTTTATCCCCACTCGCGCCGGGCTGGAACGCCCTATGGGAGTTACCCAAGCCGCTCCTGGCGGTGGTGCTGGGGCTGTTTGGCGCGCTCTATGGATCATTTTTAAATGTCGTGATCTGGCGGCTGCCGCGGGAGGAAAGCCTGTGGCGGCGCGGTTCGCATTGTCCACACTGCGCCCGCCCGGTGCGCGCCTGGGAAAACATTCCGGTGCTTTCGTGGCTGCTGTTACGCGGGCGCTGCGCCGGCTGCCGCGGGGCCATCAGTGCACGCTACCCCTTGGTGGAATTGGGCGGCGCGGGCTTGATGGCATTGCCGCTGTGGCTGCGCCCGCAAACGCCCTGGCTGCTCTTCGAAGGCGCCGTGTTCGGCATTCTGCTGGCGCTCGCGCTGATTGATTATGACCATCGGCTGCTGCCGGATGATCTGACGCTGCCGCTGCTGGCCGCCGGCGCGCTCGCCTATGCCTACGGGCGACCCGGCGGCCCCGGCGGGCCGATGATGGGCTGGGGACTGTTTTGCGGCCTGGCCATCCCGCTGCTGATGCGCTGGCTGGCGGGCGCCGCGTTGGGCCGCGAGGCGCTGGGTCTGGGCGATGTCAAATTGCTGGCGGCGCTGGGGGCGCTGTATGGGCCGCTGCCGCTGCTGATCATTCTGCTTTTCGCCTCGTTGGCGGGAATTCTTTT
Organism: Thermoanaerobaculia bacterium; assembly: GCA_043777195.1. Taxonomy (GTDB): domain Bacteria; phylum Acidobacteriota; class UBA4820; order JAYVQF01; family JAYVQF01; genus JAYVQF01. Next base: position 20,198 of record JAYVQF010000154.1, on the reverse strand, counting down.
CTGGGTTGGATTCTATTTCTGGTATCCCGTCCGCTGGCGGCGGCGGCGGCTCGCGCTGAGTCTTCCCGTGAGCGCCGGCGGCGTCCATGCGGCACGGCAGCGCGCGCGCGGATTTTTCATCCCCTTCGGCACCTGTATCGCGGCGGCCGTGCCGCCGGCCCTCTTTTTCGCCCCCCTGCTTTGGCGGGGCTGGCTGGCGGGCTGATGCGCGGGCTGAAGCGGCTGACCGCGCTTTTTTTTGCGGCACTGATGCTGCTCGGCGCGGTGCTGCTGGCGCTGCCCTACTTCACCTTGGGCGGCATCGAGAGGCGCTTGGCGGCCAAACTGCGCGACCAGGCGCAGGTGGCGGATTACCGGCTGGATCAGCGCGAATCCATGGATCGCATCTATGCCGAAAATCCCGCGCTGCTCGGCTTCCGCCAGAGTGTGAATGACGACCCCGGGACCTTTCGCTATGAACTGGCGGGTCATGCCCCGCCGGTCAGTGCGCCGGCGGGATTGCTGCTGGCGGGCAACCCGCCGATCTTCGTCTGTTTTCCCCAGGGCGAGCGCGGGCGGATTTTTTATTTTGAGGGCCACGCGCTGGCCGGCCTGATCACCGCGCGGCGGCTGCTCACTGTGTATGGGCTGGTCGGCCTCGCCGGCATGGCGCTGGGGCTCTGGGCCTTCGTGCAGCGCCTGAGCGTGCCCTATCATGAAATGAGCGAGATGCTGGCTGACGCCCGGCTCGCCCCGCGCGAGTCCCTGCAGAATGATTTTCAGCTTAACGCCGCGCTCAAGGGGGTCATCGCCCAATTGCGCGCCCGCGAGGGCGAATTGGAAAAAAACAACCGCGACGCCCGCGAGCGGGCCGAACAATCCGAAGCCGTTTTTTCCGCGCTGCTGGCCGGCGCCGACTTTCCCATCGCGCTGTATCGGCGCGGCGGCAAGCTGGCGCAGACCAGCGCCGCGCTGCGTCTGTTGCTGCAAGGGCGCGATCGCCTGCCGCCCGAACTGGCCGCCCGCCTCGACGCCGCGCTGGAAACCGGCGCGCCGCTGCTGGACGAACGCTGGGCGATGGCGGATAACGAGCCGCTCGCGCTCAGCCTGCTGCCCATCGCGGATAAATCCGGCAGCCGCAGCCGCGGGTTGCTGCTTCTGGATCGGGAAGTCGCCACCGCCGGCCTGCGGCGCAAGCTGGACGAGCGGCTTCGCCTCACCAGTCTGGGCGAACTCAGCGGCGTCATCGCGCATGAGACCCGCAATGCGCTGGGCACCATCCGCGGCCGTATGCAATTGCTGGAGCGCGCGCTCACCCGCGGCGAGGGAAATGCGGAAGAAGCGGTGCGCGGGGTGATGGCGGAAGTGGACGAACTGGAGCGGATGGTCCGCGCCGTCCTGGATCTCTCGCGCCCGGAAGAGGCGCATCTGCAACCGCTTGATCTTTATGAGGCCGCGCACGACGCGGCGGACCGATATGCCCTGGAGCCCGGCCGGCCGGCGCTGAACCTGCTCACGCAGCGCGGGACGCCTTGCACGGTTCGCGCCGATCCGCGGATGCTCGCGGGGCTGCTGGACAATTTGCTGCGCAATGCCGCCGCAGCCGACCCGGCCGGCCCCTTGGAGCTCTCGCTCGCGGCGGACGCCCAAGGCACGGAATTGCGCCTGCGCGACCACGGCCCCGGCTTTCCCCCGGCGCTCTTGGGCGAGGGTGGGCCGAGCGGCGAATCCCCCGGCGGGTTCGGCCTCCCGCTCTGCCGCAAATGGGCGAGCCTGATGGAGGGCGAATTGACGCTGCGCAACGACCCCGACGGCGGTGCCCTCGTGGTTCTGCGTCTGCCATCGGTTAATCATCAGGACGCGGCTCAGGCCACGGCTCTTGAACAGGCGGCTCTTGAAGACGGGAATAACACGGCGGGGCGCGCATGAACCGCTCGCTTCGCCGCAATATCCTGTTGCTGCTCGCGCTGTGGATCGCGCTGCTCGCTTATTTCCCCGTGCGCGGCCTGCTGCGCCGCCTCGGCGGCCGCTCGCCCGCCGTCCTCCTGCCAATCCGCTGCGACGCAAAGGGCTTCGATCTCGACGCCGTCAGTGGCGAACGGCGGGTGGCGCGGCTGCACATTGATTGTTTTATCGGCGCGGCGCTCACCGAAAAAACCTTGGAAGGCGTCGCCGTCACGCTCTTTCCCAAAGAGGGGGCGCCGATTGAAATTCACGCCGCGCGCGGCACCCTGGTGCAGGGCCGCGGGGTCACGCTCAAGTTGAAGGACGGCGTCACCCTCGACTGGCAGGGCGCCCATCTCACCGGCGACACGCTCTTCTACAAGGATGACCAGGATGGCGGCCAGATTCGCGGCGAGCAGGGAATCACCGGGACGCGCGGCGAACACACCCTGCGCGGCCCTTACGCCGATTTCAATCTCGCCGAACATCGCGTCTCATTTCCCGCGGGACTGGAACTCACGAACAAGACGGGCGGAAAACTCACCGCGCAAACCGGCGTCTATCTGGCGCAGGGCGGCCCCGACGGCAAGGGGGAAATGCAGCTTGAGCGCAATGTGCGCGGCGCCCTGCCCGAAGGCATCGTCGAGACGGAAAAACTGATCGAGCGCGGCGACCGCACCCGCACCCAGGTCATTCTCCCCGGCGCATTCAAGATGACCGACCGCGACGGCGCGTTGCTGACCGCCGCTTCCGGGGATTTCTCTTTTGTGAATGGCGAACTCGCCGGCGCGACACTGCTGGGGGGCGCCGAGCCGGTGCGCTACAAACATCCCAAGCCGGCCGAACTCAGCGCCCCGCGCATGATCCTCACGCGCGATCCGCAGGGACTCCTGCTGCGCGCTGAAAACGGCGCGCGCCTTGACGCCCCGCAGGAAACCCGCCTGCGCAAATTGACGGCGCCCGTCATCGAGGGACACTTCCACGGCGGGGCGTTGGAGCGGGCGTCGTTCAGCGGTGGCGGCAATGCCAGCGGCCCGGCGGGAGAATTCTCCGCGCCCACCGGCGATTACGAATTCGCGGGCGGTCTTTACAAACTTTCCGGCGGCGCGCAGGTGAAGCGCGCGACGGACCAGCTTTCCGCGCAAACGATCAGCGGCGATCTCACGGGCAATGCCGTCGCCGACGGCGATGTGAACGGCCGGCGTGGCGCGGGTGCGGGCGCGTGGCGCTTCAGCGGGGCGCGCGCGGTGATGAAGGCCGCCGGCCCGGTCACCCTCACCGCCGCGGAGGGCGCGCTCGCGCAGGGCGTGCACGGGGCGGATACGGTGCGCGCGCGCAGCCTCACCGTGGATTCCGAGAAAAAAACATATCAGGCCGCCGGCGCGGTCGAGCTGCACCAGGATCTGCCGCTGCGCCGGGCGCTGGCCGCGGGGGAAACCCTGGAGGTCAACGAGATCACCGGCATTGGCCTGATGACCGGGGCGGTCGCGCTGGATCTGTTTGAACGAGTCGCCGAAACCCTGCCCTTCCTGCCCTCCTTCAAAGCGCGCGGCAAGCGGGCCGATATGAAGTTTAAAGACGGGCAACTCACCCAGGTGATTCTGAGTTCCCCCGATCATTCCCCGGTCTTTTGCGAAAGCCCGGCCTACCGGGTCAGCGGCCAGCAAGTCACCTACCGCCCCCTTGAGGGCACCGGAGAAGTCACCGCCGCGCCGCCCGCCCGCGTCACCGTGCTCAACCTCGAAAATCACCAGACGCTTTACGGCAACCGCGCGGAAATCCGCAACAACGGCCGCGAAGTGATCATCACCAGCGCCCAGGGAACCCGCAACCGCAAAGACACCGCTGGCGCGCCCTGATCTGTTTAGAAAAGAATTAACCGCCAAGAACGCCAAGGCGCCAAGGAAAAAAAATGCAGGCAGCGTCAGAAAATTTATGATTTGTGTGTAATATTTGGACGAGAATATTTTTCTTTTGTCTTGGCGAGCTTAGCGGTCTTGGCGGTTAAAATCTTTGTGGTGAACAATCCGAGTGCAGGGGCATGGCCTAAACTTCGCCGGTGGAAACGCTCTTTGCTCAAGTGATCGGTGCCTTGCGCGCGAATCATCCCGAGGCCGACCTGGCGCTCGTGGAGCGGGCTTACCGTTTTTCCGAGAAGGCGCACGAGGGGCAGAAACGCGCCTCGGGCGAGCCCTATGTCAGCCACCCGCTCGATGTCGCGCTCATCCTCGCGCACGACCTGCGCGTGGACGCGACGCTGGTCGCGGCGGGATTGCTGCACGATGTCATCGAGGATACCCTGGCCACCCGCGACGAGCTGGAAAAGGAATTCGGCCCCGAAGTCGCCACCATCGTCGAGGGGCTGACCAAGATTGACAAATATGAATTCGCCTCCAAGCAGGAGGCCGAAGCGGAAAACTTCCGCAAGATGCTGCTGGCCATCGCGCACGACATTCGCGTGATTTTGGTCAAGCTCGCCGACCGCCTGCACAACATGCGCACGCTGGGCGCGGTGACGGACGAGAAGCAGCGGCGCAAGGCGCTCGAAACGCTCGAGGTGTATGCCCCGCTCGCCTACCGGCTGGGCATGGGACGCATCAAGGACGAACTCGAAGACCTCGGCTTCCGCTACGGCCACCCCGAAGCCTTCAAAGATCTCGTCAGCAAACTCGCGTCGCGAAAAGCGGAGTCGGAGCCGCTCATTCACGACATCGAACTTAAACTGCGCGAGCTTCTCGAAAAATCGGCGCTGCTGCATCCCGGCGGCGGCGAGGTCAGCGGCCGCCTCAAGCGGCTCTACTCCATCTGGAAAAAACAGCAGCAGCGGGGCAGCGACGATCTCTTCGACTTCCTCGCCTTCCGCGTGCTGGTGCCGCAGGTGGGCGATTGTTACCAGCTCCTGGGTCTCGTGCACGGGGTGTTCACGCCGCTCCCCGGCCGCTTCAAGGATTACATCGCCATCCCGAAAAATAATTTGTATCAGTCCTTGCATACAACAGTTTTGGGCCCCGGCGGCCATCCTTTCGAGGTGCAGATCCGCACCCGGGAAATGCACCAGATCGCGGAGGAGGGCATCGCCGCCCATTGGAAATACAAATCAACCGGCACGGTCAAGGCGGGCGACGAAGAAAGATTCCGCTGGTTGAAAACCATGGTGGAGGCGGCCCAGGGCAGCCCGGGCGCGCAGCAGTTCATGGATTCCATCAAGGGGGATTTGTATCCCGAGGAAATCTACGCCTTCACCCCCATCGGCGAAATCAAGGTGCTGGCGCAGGGGGCCACCGCGCTCGATTTTGCGTATGCCGTGCACACCAAGGTCGGCGACCGCACGCAAGGGGTGAAGGTGAATGGCCGCCTCTCGCCCCTCGCCACGCCGCTGCGCTCGGGCGACATCGTCGAGGTGGTCACCTCGCCGCACGCGCGCCCGCATCGCGACTGGCTGCAGCTGGTCAAGACCCCGCGCGCGCAGGCAAAGATTCGCCATACATTAGCCGCCGAGGAAAAAACCCGCAACCTCGAAGCCGGCCGCCTGCTCATGGAGCGCGAGGCGAAAAAACTGGGCGTGCCGCTCGATGACGACGCGCTGCTCGCCTACGGAAAAAAACACGGAATGGTGGATCTCCCCACGATCTACGCCGCGGTCGGCTTCGGCAAACTCACCCCCAAGTCGCTCCTCGAAAAAATCGGCGCGCCCGTCAAGCCCGCCGTCAAGAATCTGGCGGCAGCCACGGGCGGCAGCGGCCCCATCCTGGTGGAGGGCATGGGCGATCTTCTGACTTACCTCGCCGGCTGCTGCAAGCCCATCTTCGGCGAACCCATCCTCGGCGTCGTCACCCGCGGCCGCGGCGTTGCCATCCATTCCGAACTTTGTCCCAACCTCTCGCGCGGCCTCTATCAGGAGCGCGCCCTCCCCGCCAGCTGGAACGACAGCGGCGACATCACCCGCCCGCGCTACGAAGCGCGCCTCCGGGTGCGCGCCAACGACGACCGCCCCGGCCTGCTCGCCGCCATCACCGCCGCTCTCGCCGACCTCAACCTCAACATCCGCGCCATCACCGGCGGCGGCGACCTCGGCCGCGGCCGCATTGATTTGACGCTCGATACACCCAGCATTGTGGAATTGCAAAAAGCGTCGGCCATCATCCGCAAGATTTCCGGGGTAGAGTCGGTGGATCGGGTGGTGCGGTGATGTGTGTATCAGAATCATTTTCTCCCAATGCACTTACGGCCTCGTTCGATCGCGAATCGAATCGCTTGGGAATTCATGATTACCGAACTTCCCGCGCCTATTTCATCACCCTTGTTTCATCACAACGAAAATTTTTGTTTGGGAATATTTCGGACATGCAAATGGCACCCTCTTCAACTGGCGTGTTGATTTCCCAAACCTGGCAATCTTTGCCGGCTCATTTCCCGGCAATCCGTCTGGATGATTTCGTCTTAATGCCCAACCATTTCCACGCAATCATTTGGTTGACACCTGTAGGGGCGGAGCTAAGCTCCGCCCAAAGGATAGGTTCTCGCGATGCGCAACCGTCAGCAACACCTGACGACCCGGTGAAGGTAGCAAGCCTCTCCACAGTCATCCAATCATTCAAATCATTCTCAACCCGTGAAATCAATAAACAACAGGGCACACCCGGCGCATCCATCTGGCAGCGCGGGTATCACGATCACATCGTCCGCAATCAGACAGACCTTGAAACAATCCGGACTTACATTCGGCAGAACCCTCTTCGCTGGCATGAAGACGAGCTGAGCGATGCGTGTCAGCCTTTGGGCGGAGCTTAGCTCCGCCCCTACACATACACGCACAATCGTCACAATAATCGTAATCCAAGGAATCCTCCCATGCCCATCACCCCGCTCCACACCCCCGACGCCCCCGAAGCCATCGGCCCCTATTCGCAGGCGATGCGCTACGATAATTTCGTACAGACCTCCGGACAGATCGCGCTTGATCCCGCCACCATGCAGATGGTCGGGGGCGGCGACACCGCGGCGGAAACCACGCAAGTGATGAAAAACCTGCTCGCCATCCTGCGCGCCGCCGGCAGCGGGCCGGACAAAATCATCAAGACCACCATCTTCCTCGCCGACATGGCCGACTTCGCTGTCGTCAACAAAATTTACGAGGAAGCCCTCGCCGGCCACAAACCCGCCCGCTCCACGATTCAGGCAGCGGGCCTGCCCAAAGGCGCCAAGGTCGAGATCGAAGCGTTGGCGGTGGTGGAATGATTTCCCGATTATGATTTCAATTTGTAGGGGCACGGCACTGCCGTGCCCGAATAAAATAATTCGGCGGCAGCCGCTTAACAGAATCTGGGTTCCGCGCTGACGCGTGGCGCTTCTTGACTGATCGGGCACGGCAGTGCCGTGCCCCTACAGTTCAGATCTGCGTAATTTCAATTCCCGACGAATGTCATCCGATGACCGGGCAGGACTAATAATTTCATCGCGATGTTCTGCATCGATCTCAAATCGTCTAGAAGCGAAGTTGGCAACGCTTGTTCGAATATTTCCAGTTCATGCAACAGGGCTTGCGCATTGTCATACTGGATATGGGTGTCGCCGTACGGATCAACCGCACGAAGCATCGGAACCGGCAGTTCTTCGTGATTGAAAATGAAGTCCAGAAGTGGAACAAAGTTCTCCCTTTGAAGCAGCCACTTCTGTTCATTCTGCAGAATCACGCCGATGTGTTGCATCTTTGTTACCTGCCCACCGTTGGCGCGAGAGCTACACGCTTGTCTTTCTTTTTCGCGTCTGCGTCGCGCCTTCTGTAGTTGACTTTATTACTACTTCAAAATATTCCGCGAAATCACGAGTCGCTGAATCTGATTCGTCCCCTCGTAGATCTGCAGCAGCTTGGCATCGCGCATCAGTTTTTCCACGATGTGCTCGCGGGAATAACCGGCGCCGCCCATGGCTTGCACCGCGTCGGTGGTCACTTCCATGGCGGTGTCGGAGGCGAAGAGTTTGGCGATGGCGGAGAGGGTGGAGAGATCGCTGGCTTTGGTGTCCACCGCCCACGCCGACTTCCAGGTGATGAGGCGGCTGAGCTCGATCTTCTTGTACATGTCGGCGAACATGAAGCCCATGGCCTGGAAGCTGGCGACCGGCTGGCCGAACTGCACCCGGTTCATGGCGTATTTGGAGGAAATTTCATAGGCCTCGCGCGCGACGCCCACTGCGAGCGCGGCGACGCCGGCGCGGGTGCGGTCGAGGGTTTTCATGGCGATGATGAAGCCCATGCCCTCTTTGCCCAGCAGGTTTTCCGCGGGCACTTCGACATCCTCGAAATACCATTCCACCTGGCACGATGCCCGCTGCCCCATCTTGTCGAGGGTCTTGCCCATGCGCAGGCCGGGGGTGTTCGTGGGCACGACGATGCAGGAAGTCCCGCGCGCGCCCTTGGACGGATCGGTCGAGCAGAAGAGGGTGAGCAGGTCGGCGACGCAACCGTTGGTGGAGTAGTGCTTCATCCCGTTGATGACATATTTGTCGCCCTTCCTGACCGCGACGGTTTTCTGTGCGCCCGCGTCGGAACCGGCGCCCGGCTCGCTCAGGCAAAAAGAGGCGAGGCCGCGTTTTTCAATCAACTCGCCGAAGAATTTTTTCTTCTGCGCGTCGTTGCCGCCGACATAGATGGGGGTGAGCGCGAGGTTGTTGGCGTCAATGCAGATGCCAATGCCGGCGCAGGCGGCGCCCAGCTCTTCCGAGACCAGCGCCGCATCGAAAGCGCTGTGGCCGACACCGCCGAATTCCTTGGGGATGAGGCCGTTGACGAGTTGGCGTTCGTAGGCCTTCTTCACCACCGCCATGGGGAATTCGCCGGACAGATCATGCGCGCGCGCGACCGGACGGATGAATTCGTCGCAGAAAGCGCGGGTCGTCTTCTGCAGGGTCTGCTGGTGGTCGGAGAGGGCGAAGTTGATCATGGGGGGCTCGTGTGAGGGAGGAATTGCCGCAGATTCCCGCAGCGAAGCGGGGGCGGAATTATCGCGGATTTGTGCGGGAGCCCGGAGCCTCGGGTCTGGGGCCTGGTCTGATTTATCCGCGCGATTGCTGATGGCGGTCAGCTTCGAACGCGAAATGTTTGGCGACCTGACACACGCCACCTTTCCCCTGGAGGGAGAGGTCGGCGCGAAGCGCCGGGTGAGGGGGAAAGCGCGCCTCGTTATCAGGAGTTTGTGGAGCGAGCGTTCGCCGTCTTCGCGGCCAATGCGCCCAGAATCGTTCGGAGCACCGCATCTCCTTCTGACAGGACATCTCGGTTGGAAAAGCGAATCACCCGGTAACCCAGCCTTTCCAGAACCTCGGTGCGCCCTTGATCCTCAGCGCGTTGAGCTGCATGATGACCGCCATCCAGCTCGACAATTAGCATGGAATCCATGCAGATGAAATCAACAATGTATGAACCGATCGCAACTTGCCTCCGGAATTTGTAGCCTGCCAGTTTGCGATTGCGCAACCGATTCCACAGCCAACGCTCTGCGTCGGTCATCCGGCCGCGCAATGCTTTCGCCAAGGGTCCGAGTGAATCCATGCAGCGGGAAGAATAACCCTCGCCTTGCACCGTTTTCCGCCTCGCGGCAACAGGCTTTCCCCCTCACCCGCGCGCTGGCGCGCGCGACCTCTCCCTCCGGGGGAGAGGTGGCAGATGGTGCCGTTTACAAATATGTTGGGGTGTGTCGTACGCTACCTCTCCCCTGGAGGGAGAGGTCGGCCGGTGAAGCCGGACGGGTGAGGGGGAAAGTGCGGGAACGACTCAGCCATGCATTCAGCCTTTGATCGGAACCGATGACAAAAGTTGACTGAGAGTTCCGCACATTGCCCGTCAGGCTTTCCCCCTCACCCGCGCGCTGGCGCGCGCGACCTCTCCCTCCGGGGGAGAGGTGGCAGAGCGCGACGTTTACAAAGATGTTACTGCTGATGGCGGCCAGCTTCGAACGCGAAATGTTTTGCGACCTGAAGCACGCTACCTCTCCCCTGGAGGGAGAGGTCGGCGCGAAGCGCCGGGTGAGGGGGAAAGCCCGCTTCGCTATCAGGAGTTTGTGGAGCGAGCGTTCGCCGCCTTCGCGCCCAATACACTCAGAATCGCACGAGCCATTTCACTGACGTGGACATTGAAGTTCTTTGTTGCATGTCTATCACGCTTCCCGTCCGCCTTTCCAGAACAGCCTGATCTTCCTTCCCCATCGCAACCGCACGCGGCCGTGCAGGACGCGCAGCGGGTCGCGTTCGATATCGCTGAGCAGTTCGGCGTAGAAGGCGCGCAGCAGAGCCGGGCAGTGGCGCGAATTCTCCGGCACCAGCGGCAGCAGCGCGGCACCGGCATTCAGGAATTCCCGGGCGCGGGCGATTTGTGCGAGGAGAAATTGGCGCAGCGATTCAGCTTTCTCCGGCGAGTCCGGCGGGGCGCGAAAATCATCGGCGACCAAGCCGGCGCGGGCGAGTTCTTCGCCGGGAAAATAACACCGGTCATTGCGCGCGTCTTCCTTGCAATCCCGAATAATATTGACCCACTGCATGCCGATGCCCAGCGCCTCGGCGGGCGCCTGCGCGGCGGGATCGCGAACGCCCCACACCGGCAAACAGGCGAGACCGACGGCGGAGGCCACCCGGTAGCAATAGCCGTAAGCCTCCTCGAAAGTCCCGTAGTGCGCGCTGTCGAGATCGCGGGCGCAGCCATCGAGAATCAGCCTCAGCGGTTCGGCGGGAATCAGGAACCGGTCAAGCGCCCAGCGAAGCGCCACGAAAGGCGGATCGGGCGGCGCCCCCGACAGGGTCGCGGTGTAGCCGCGCTGGAATTCGGCCAGCCGCGCGCTTTTTTCCGCGGGCGTGCCGGGCTCATCCACGGCGTCATCGGCCCGCCGCGCGAAGGCGTAGATCGCCTCCATTCCCGCGCGCTGGTCGGCGGGCAGCCGGTAAAACGCATACTTGAAATTCGCGGCACGGCGTTGCACGATCGTCCGCACCGCCCGGGCCGCCTCGCGCGGCGGCAAGTTGTCGCTCATCGGGGAAATTAAAGCAGGCCGCAGGCGGGCGCGTGCGAATTTTCCGCCGCCCGCCCCGTTTCAGGGCCGAGCGCCCCCGTTAAACTTCCCTCCAGCCACCCATGAAGCGGATTCTCATCGTTGACGACACGCCGGGTTTTGCAGAAGCCCTGCGCGACCAATTTTTCAGTCGCTATGGAACTGACCAGGTGTCGGTGGAAATTTGCCGCGATCCGCTGGCCGGTCTGAAGCTGGCCGGGCCGCTTTGGAACCTGATCCTGGTGGATCTGGAGATGCCGATCCTCGACGGCCGCAAGTTTCTCGATGCCGCCACCGCGCGCGGGGCCAACAAGAGGCGCATCATCATCCTCTCCGCCCGGGACGCCAATCACCTGCACGAACGCTTTCCCTCGGGCTGCTGCCTGGCAGTCATCAACAAGACCGAGCCGAAACAACAGGAAGCCCTGTGGATGATGATTGATTCGGTGATGCGAAAAGTCGAGACATCCTGAGTCGCGGATCAGCCGACCCGCGCCTCGACGAATTTCTTCGCCTCGGCCAGCAGTTCATCCACCTGCGCCATCGTCCGTCCCTCGGCGTAGAGGCGCATTTTCGGTTCGGTGCCCGACTGGCGGATGAGGATCCAGCTTCCGTCGGCGAAAAAGAACTTGACGCCATCAGCGGCTTCAACCCGGTTTTTCTCCTTGAATAATTCCGCGGGTGGATTTGCCGCGATCTGCGCGGTGAGCGGGAGACCTTGTTCCGGAGCGACCTTGAGATCCACCCGGCGGAAATGGCGCGGGCCGAACTCTTCATACAATTCCGCCAGCAATTGCTCCACTGACTTGCCGGTTTTCGCCAGCATTTCGAGGAAATAAAGAATAATGAGAATCCCGTCGCGCTCGGGAATAAAGCCCTGCAAGCCGATGCCGCCCGACTCCTCGCCGCCGATGAGCAGTGGTTCGCGCTGCATGATCTCGGCGATATATTTGAAGCCAACCGGCTTTTCATAATAGGGCTGGCCATATTTTTCCGCGAGCTGGCGGATGTACTGGGTGTTGGCATAGGTGATGGCGAGCGCGCCGGTGGCCTTGCGGTCCTTGAGCAGGTAATTCGCCAGCAGCGCCATGATGAGGGGCGGCGGCAGGAACGACCCGTCGGGGCGGATGATGCCGAGGCGGTCGGCATCGCCGTCGGTGGCGACGCCCAGATCGGCGGAGCAGTCAAGCACCTGGCGGATGAGCGGCTGCAAACAATCTTCCTTCGGCTCAGGCGCGACGCCGCCGAATAGCGGATCGCGGTGGGCGCGAATGGCGATGACGCGGGTCTTGCCGCCGCTGAGCCACCCGGCCAGTCGGGTCTTGGCCACCCCGTGCATGGCATCACTGACGATGGTGAGGCCCGCCGCCTTAATCGCAGCGATATCGACGAGCTTGTTGATCGTCTCGAAATAACCTTCTGATAAATCCGCCACGCGCCACAGCCCTGCGGATTGCGCGGCGGCCACCGTAGATTTTTTCACCGGCGATTTCCCCAGCCGCGTTTCCACCGCCGCAGTGAATTCGGGCGAAGCCGAACCGCCGAAATTTTCCTTGAGCTTGAGACCGCAGTAATCGCCGGGATTGTGCGACGCCGTGAGAATCAGCCCGAGGTCGAGCGCGTGGCGCTGGAGATAGAGCGACAGCACCGGGGTGGCATCCGCCGCCATGGAAAACACCACGGGAATCCCATTCCCCGCGACCACCTCGCCCGCCCGCTGCGCGAACTGCTCCGCGAGAAAGCGGTGGTCGAAGCAGATCGCGACGCCCTTCTTCACGGTGCCACGCGCGTGCAGTTCATCGCACACCGCCTGCACCGCGATCTCCAGGTTCGCGAAAGTGAATTCATCGCCAATGACGGCGCGCCAGCCGTCGGTGCCGAATTTGATGGGCATGATTATTAGCTCCTCTGGTGGGGTCGTGAGGGGGGATTATAGATTTTGAGCTTGTGTGAGGGCGAGCCTCGCACCGCTTAAAATTTCCCCCGCATCCCCGCGTTATACGAGCATCCATGTCCACCTCCCCCCTCCCCCTCGCCGGCGCCGCCCCTGTCAACGCGCCGTTGCCCTATCCGCAGTTCATTCGCAATACCGGCAATCCTGAAATTCCGCGCATCGCCGACAAAGTCTTGGCGGGCGAGAGAATCAACGTCGACGACGCGCTGGTTCTCTTCAACGATGCCGATCTGCACACCCTGTCGCTGCTCGCCACCGCGGTGCGCAACCGCCACAACCCGCCCGGCCGGGTCACCTTCGTGGCCGATCGCAATATTAATTACACCAATGTCTGCGTCACCTACTGTTCCTTCTGCGCTTTCTACCGCCCGCCCGAACATGCCGAGGGGTATGTCAACTCCCCCGAGGTGATTCTCGGCAAGATCGACGAGATGGTGAAGCTGGGCGGCACCGGCATTCTCCTGCAAGGCGGCCATCATCCCGACCTGCCGCTCAAGTGGTACACCGATCTGTTGCGCGCCATCAAAAGCAAATATCCGCAGGTCTGGATTCATGGTTTTTCCCCCTCGGAGATCCATCATTTTTCACAGACTTTCAAGATGCCCGTCAAGGCGGTGCTGGAGGAATTGATGGCGGCCGGCCTCGGCTCGCTGCCGGGCGGCGGCGCCGAAATTCTCGATGACGAAATCCGCAAACGCATCTCCCCGCTCAAGGCCTCCACCGACGAGTGGATGGGCATCATGCGCGTCGCGCACGGGCTCGGCCTCAAGACCTCCATGACCATGATGTATGGCCACATCGAAACCCCGCAGCACATCATCAACCACCTCCAGCGCACCCGCGATTTGCAGGACGAAACGAAAGGCTTCCAGGCCTTCGCCGCCTGGAATTACCAGCACGAATGCGGCACCCATCTCAAAGACAACGGCGCCACCCCCGCCGATTACCTGCGCGTCGTCGCCCTCTCCCGCATCTTCCTCGACACGATTCCCCATGTGCAATCCTCCTGGGTCACGCAAGGATTGAAGCTCCTGCCCGTCTCCCTCCACTACGGCTGCGACGACGCCGGCTCCGTCATGTTCGAAGAAAATGTCGTCTCCGCGGCGGGCACCACCCACAATGCGACCGAGGCGGATTTGAGGCGCATCATCACCGACGCAGGGTTTGCGGTGGCGAAAAGGGATAATGTGTATCGGATTATTGGGTAATAACTCAAGGTGGCCGAAGTTTTGCATTAGGGCAAGGACATGGAAAAGCACAAGGACAGATGGGCAAGGGAAGAAGACTGCGCGAGCGTCTTGCCCTTTACACTTCTTCCTTCCCCCTTGTGCCTGTCCATGTCCTAAGTCCTTCTCCTGATTGAGAACAGGAGCAGGGGCAGGGACCAACACAAGGATCAAGAACAAGTCCCGCCATCGAAGTCAGGAAGAAATTGCTACGGCGATCAACAACGGCGAATCAAAAAGCGCCTGCGGTGAAACCACCGGCGCATCGAGCGGCACTTGCTTTCCGTAGCGTTCGTGCAGGAGTTTTTTCACTGCGGGATCGCGCAGATCCGCCTCTCCAAGTTTGGTCAGCGGCGCCAACTGAATGCCGGCGCCGCGATCAAAGAGTTTCCACGCAAGCTCCGAACAGTAGAGCCGGTCATCAGACCAGTCGAACGCGAGATCGTAATGGCGGCCCAGCCATGTATGGCCGAGGCTTTCCATTTTCCCGAGCACCACGGGTGTCAACACGCGATCAGCGTCACGCAACCGTTTGACGGCATAGCGTCGATCCGCTCCCCGCGCAATCCATTGCTTCAATGGCGTCAGCCGAACCGGCTCAACTGCTTCGAATACCATCGGCTTGCCGTTAACCGCCCAAACCACCCCCATGTGGCTCCAGCGCGAATGGGTGGTCTTTTGGATGGCTTCGCTTTGCCGAGAACGGGAGGTCTGAAAAATCAAATCACCGGCGCGCCAGTCATAACTCTGGGTGCGGGGTTTGCAGGCCAGCAGCGCGAACAACAAAAATATATGCGGGCACCGTCTGAGCATGCGTAGAATTTTTACTGAATGGCATCGCAAGCTGGTGATTGAATTTCACGGTTTCCGTATTGAAATGACTCTGCCCTCTATTCCCCGTAAACTTCTCCGATGCGCCACCCGCCCCACAAACCCGCCCTTCCCCGCCACGGCCATGACGACGGCAAGGGTTGGATCCATGGCATTCATCCGATCCATGAAGCCCTGCGCGCGGGCCGCCGGCCGGTGAAAACGATTCTGTTGGCGCGGGAAAAAGAGGATGCCGAAACCGCCCCGCTGCTGAAACTCGCGCGTACGCTCGGCGTCGCGTTGCAACCTTCGTCCCGCGAATCCCTCGACAAGCGTTTCCCCGGCGCGGTGCATCAGGGCATCGCCGCCGAGGTCGGGCCCTATCCCTTCGTCGAGATCGAAACCCTGGCCGAATCTCCCGTCATCGTCATCCTCGACGGCATCGAAGACCCGCACAATTTCGGCGCCATCGTGCGCGCAGGCGTGGCATTGGGCGTGGGCGGCTTCGTCATCGCGCAGCAGCGCAGCGCGCCGGTGAGCGCCGCGGCCAACAAAGCCTCCGCGGGCGCGATCGAGCATGCGCGCATCGCCAAAGTCGGCGGCATCCCGCAGGCGCTCGCCAATCTCAAACGCGACGGCCGCTGGCTGATCGGGCTGGCGATGGCGGGCGACATCCCCGTCGCCAAGCTCCGCGAATACCGCCCGCTCGGCCTGGTCATCGGCGCCGAGGGCGAAGGTCTCCACCGCCTCGCCGCCGAACGCTGCGACGGCCTCTGCTCCATCAAGATGCACGGCCCGCTCGAATCTCTCAACGCCTCCACCGCAGCAGCCATCGCCATCCACGCCGCACTGGCGTGAGAAGAAAGAATTTAACCGCCAAGACGCCAAGGCGCCAAGGGAAGAAGAATTAAAGGGAGAAATTCATTTAGCGGAATCAACCCAATCGTTCTTCCTCATCTTCTTGGCGTCTTGGCGACTTGGCGGTAAAAAATCTTCTCTTCTCACGCCGGGCAGATTTTGCCGAGAATCGCGTGGCTTTTCGCGCCGGTGACGGCGGGGAGGTTGCCGGGCAGGCCGGAGAGGCAGAGGTGGCCGAGGAAGGCGAAGGCGACCGCTTCTTTTGCTTGGGCGGGAATGCCGTAGCTGTCGGCCCCAGTGATGGTGATGCCGGCCAGGCGACTTTGCAGTCCGCGCATGATGGCGCGGTTATGGATGCCGCCGCCCGAGACGATCAGCTCCTCGATCATGTGCGCGGGCAGCACGAATTCATCCAGGGCGCGGCCGATGGTCTCGACCGTATAGTCCGCGGCGGTGGCCATGAGATCGGCGTCCGAGGCGGCGCCGCGATGGTTGATGAGGTAGTCGGCCAGAACATCGGCGAAGATCGCGCGGTCCACCGACTTCGGCGGTTTTTGCTTGAGAAAGGGATGCTGCAAGAGCGCGTCGAGCAATGCACGCAGCGGGCGCCCCGCGCTGGCCATGAGGCCGTCTTCATCGTGGGTTTTCGCGCCGCCGGAAAAGCGCACCGCCAGGGTGTCGCACAGGGCGTTGGCCGGGCCGGTGTCAAATCCGAACACCTGATCCAAGGCGCATTCCGCGGGCAAAACCGTGATGTTGGCGATACCGCCGAGATTGAGCAGCACCCGGCCGCGCGAGGTGTGGCGATAGAGCAGGTAATCGAAATAGGGCACCAGGGGCGCCCCCTGGCCGCCGCGCGCCAGGTCGGCGCTGCGGAAATCACAGACCGTGAGAATCCCCGTGCGCGCCGCAATGACCGCGCCATCGCCCAGCTGGCAGGAGGCCGCGACCGCGTATTCCCCGGCGGCGGCGGGCGATGGCCAGTGGCCCACGGTCTGCCCATGCGAGGCGATGAAATCAATGTCGGCGGGATTCAGTTTTTGTTCGGCGATGAACAAATTCACCGCGGCGGCAAAGGCCTCGCCCGCCGCCTTGTCCAGGCGGGAGAGCGTGACCAGATCCAGCCCGCCCTGTGCCGCCGCGGTGAGCAGCCCCTTAAGCCCGGGCGGCCAGCCCACGCCGAGATGGTCCACGAATTCCACCCGCGTGTCAAGGCCGCGGCCGGTGAAATGCACCAAGGCGACCTCGATGGCATCGAGCGAAGTGCCGCTCATCAGGCCAAGCGCGGTGTAGCGGGTTTTTTCGGGGAGGAAGGTGGTCATGGGGGTGGGGGGATTGGAAACTGATTTTAGTGGAGTTTGTACGATTGCGCAGTTTGGAGGCTCGGGGGGTCTGGGAAGAAAATGAAGGTCTGAGCCGTAAATTATTTCCGAGTTTGATTTATTTTGGCGTTATTTTTATAACCCTGTTTAATGCGACCTCTGACCAGACCCGAGAGCCCAAGCCCGAGGCCCGAGGCCCGCCGGGCTAACTTCCGGCCTCGGCGATAATTTCGTTCAGCAGCGCGTCGGCGGTGGAGTAGGGATCGCTCTCCCGGTTGCGGAAGGCGTCGAGTTTGGCGCGCAGCAGCTGATTCTCCCGGAGCACGCCGTCCACCCGCTGTTCGATTTTTTCCGCGATGATGCGGGTGAGGCGGCGCTGCGCGGTGCGTTGCTGCCGTTCGCCCGCGATGCCGCGCGCGCCATGTGCGGCGATGGCCTGGGCGAGTTCAACAATGCCGCGGTTGTCGCGCGCGATGGTGTGCAGAACCGGCGGCTCCCAATCCTGCGCGGTCGCGGCGAGCCCCTGCATGGTCTTGATCTCGCTCTCCAGCCGCTCCGCCCCTTCGCGGTCGGCCTTGTTGATAACATAGATATCGGCGATTTCCATGAGCCCGGCCTTGATCGCCTGGATGTCATCGCCCAGCCCCGGCACCAAAACCACCAGCACGGTGTCGGCCGCTTCGATGACTTCCACCTCATCCTGTCCCACACCCACTGTTTCCAGAAGAATCAAATCGTAACCGGCGGCATCCATGAGATCGGCCGCGTCGGTGGTGGCGCGGGACAATCCGCCCATGTGGCCGCGCGTGGCCATTGATCGGATGAACACATTGGGTTCGAGGAAGCGGTCGGCCATGCGGATGCGGTCACCCAGAATCGCGCCGCCGGAAAAGGCGGAAGAAGGATCCACCGCGATGATGCCGACTTTTTTTCCCTCGGCGAGATAGTGCGCGGCGAGCTTGTCGCACAGCGTGGATTTCCCCGCGCCGGGCGGCCCGGTGATGCCGATCCGGCGCGCCCGGCCGGTGTTCGGCCAGACTTTCGCGAGTAGCGCCTGGCCCGCCGGGGCGCGGTCCTCGAGCAGGGAAATCGCCCGCGCCAGCGCCCGCTTGTCGCCGGCCAGCAGCTGCGCCGCCAGCGCCGCGACATCCGTGGAAACCATGGCGCGTATTTTGACAGCGCCGCTCCCGGTCGCGGCCGAGTCCCGATTGCAGATTCGGAGGCAAAAATACCGGAGAAAGATTTCACCGCTAAATACGCGAAACACGCGAAAGAACACAAAGAATTTTTTCGCGGCTCAGGTTTTGGCACGCTTGTTTTCGCGTGTTTCGCGTATTTAGCGGTTTTCTTCCTCTGAATGCAGGGGTGAAATTTTCGGCGAATATTCCGGACATGTGCAGCCCGTAGAATTACCCCCTTTCCCCTCTCCCGGAGACCCCATGTCGAGCCCCGTCCCGAAAGCGCGCTGGAGCGAAGTCTTTGATTCGGTCGAGCGCAAATGGCAGCAGAAATGGCTGGCCGCGAAACTCTTCGCGGCGCGCGAGGACGACCCCGCGCCCAAATATTACATCCTCGACATGTTCCCCTACCCCTCCGCGGCCGGCCTGCATGTCGGCCATCCCGAGGGCTACACCGCCACCGACATCCTCGCCCGCTTCAAGCGCATGCACGGCTTCAAGGTGCTGCACCCGATGGGCTGGGACGCCTTCGGCCTGCCCGCAGAAAACCACGCCATCGCCACCGGCGTGCACCCCGCCATCGTCACCGCGAAAAACATTGATACCTTCCGCCGGCAATTGCAGCGGCTGGGCTTCGCGCTCGATTGGGATCGTGAAGTCAACACCACCGACCCCGCCTATTACCAATGGACGCAGTGGATATTCCTGCAGCTTTTCAAGCGCGGCCTCGCCTACGAAGCTGAAATGCCGATCAATTGGTGCCCTTCGTGCAAGACCGGCCTCGCCAACGAGGAAGTGTTCGAGGGTTCCTGCGAACGCTGCGGCGCGACGACCGAAAAGAAACAGCTTCGGCAGTGGGTGCTGCGCATCACGCAGTATGCCGAACGGTTGCTCAGCGATCTGGACGGACTTGACTGGCCGGCTTCGACGCTGGCCATGCAGAAAAACTGGATCGGCCGCTCGGAAGGCGCGTTCATTAATTTTTCACTCGACAATCATTCCGGCGAATTTCTGCGCGTCTATACAACGCGTCCGGACACGGTGTATGGCGCCACCTATCTCGTCGTCGCGCCGGAGCATCCCCTGCTCGACGCAATTACGCTGCCGGAAAAATCGGCGGCGGTGAATGAATATCGCACCCAGGCGGGCCACCGCTCCGACCGTGAGCGCAGCGATTTGAGCCGGGAAAAAACCGGGGTCTTCACCGGCGGCTTCGTCAAGCACCCGCTCACCGGGGAGCCGCTGCCGGTGTGGGTCGCCGACTATGTGCTCGGCCATTACGGCACCGGCGCGATCATGGCGGTGCCGGCTCACGACGAGCGCGATTTTTCCTTCGCGCAGAAATTCAAGCTGCCCATCCACGAAGTGGTCGCCTCGGCCGCCGCCAGCGCCAAGCCCGGCAAGATCACGCCGCTGCCTTTCGTCGGCGAAGGGATCGCTCTCAACTCCGGATCGCTTGACGGGCTTTCCACTCTCGAAGCGAAAAAAAAGATCATCGCAATTTTCAAGGAAAAAAGCTGCGGCGAAGCGACCGTGCAATACAAATTGCGCGACTGGCTTTTCTCCCGCCAGCGCTACTGGGGCGAACCCATCCCGCTCATCCACTGCGATAAGTGCGGCGTAGTGCCGGTGCCGGAAAATCAACTGCCGGTGCGCCTGCCTGATGTCGAAAAATACCAACCCACCGGCACCGGCGAATCGCCGCTGGCATCCGTCGATGAGTGGGTGCGCACGAGCTGCCCACAGTGCGGGGGTGCGGCCCGGCGCGAAACCAACACCATGCCGCAGTGGGCGGGTTCCTGCTGGTATTACCTGCGCTATCTCTCGCCGCGTGATTCCGCGCGCGCCTTCGATCCGGCCGCCGCCGCGTCATGGCTGCCGGTGGATCT